>NZ_CAJPGZ010000015.1:0-238639 GCF_905339865.1 Burkholderia sp. BCC1993
GGTCGCGATGTGGTTCAGGTATTCGACGCCGCCGTCGATCCGGCCGTACAGCGTCACGCTCGTCTGCGCGAACGCGGCCGCCGGTGCGGCGGCCACGATCAGCCATGCGAAATGTTTGAGTCGCAAAATGATGCCCCCCCTCGAAGTCTCGACCGTCCGGCACACGCCCCATGCGCGCACCGGCGTTGCCATTTACCCGCGATCGATCGAAAAACGCCCGGGGCCCGCCGCGCAAAGCGCGAGCAGGCCGCCCGAGATCGCGATGTTCTTGTAGAAATGAATCATGTTGTTGATCTGCTCGCCGCCCGTCATCGTCCAGTAGTGGTGGCCGATGAAGCCGGTGCCGATCGTATACAGCGCAAGCAGCAGCGCGAGCGGCCGCGTCTGGAAACCGACGAGGAGCGCGATGCCGGCGAACAGCTCCATCACGACGGCGATCGCCGCCGAAATGATCGGCGCCGGCGCGCCCGCGCTTCCCATGTACGCGATCGTGCCGGAGAAGTCGGCGATCTTTTTCCAGCCGAACATCACGAACAGGATCACGAGCAGGATCCGGGACAACAGCAGCAGCACATCGCGCTGGGACGCGAGAAACGGTTGATTCGGTGTCATGGTGTGATCAACGAAAGCGGTGCGCGAACCGCGCGCACCGGATTGCCAACGAACCAGGACGGGCGGCCGCCAAAGCCGCCCACCCCGCTCTGCAACAACCGGCATCGGGGCCCGCCCGATGTGCTGTGCCTCCTCTTCTTGTCAGTGTTGCCCTGCCTTTACTGCATCGTACCCGGCCTCAACGCGCCTTCGCGACGTCCTGCTCGGTCACCTTCGCGGCCGGGTTGCCGAACTGGCCGGTCAGGTAGTTCGTCAGCGCGGCGATCTGCGCATCCGACAGCTCGTTGCGGAACGCGGGCATCCCGACATCCTCGCTGCCGGCCTTGCGCTGCACGCCGTTCAGGATCACCTGCACCAGGTTCGCCGGATTCGTCGCACCCACCGTCGAGTTGTGGAACAGCGACGGGTAATAGCCGTCCGGCGTGCCCTTGCCCTGCATCTGGTGGCACGTCGCGCAGTTGCCGAGATACAGCCGCGCCGGATCGATGCCCGACGACGCCAGTGCGACGCCACGCAGCTTCAGGCCGTCTTCCGCCGGCTTGCCCCACGACGAGCGCGACTGCTTCGCGTCGCCGCTGGCGACGGCCGGCACCGTACGGATGTACGTCGCGATCGCGCCGATGTCGGCGTCGGTCATCTTCGAGAAGCTGTGCTCGACCGCCTCGGCCATCGGACCGGCTGCCTGCGCGACACCCGGCACGCTGCCGGTACGCAGGTACTGGACGAGCTGCTGCTGCGTCCAGCCGCCGACCCCCGCGTTCGGGTCGGACGTGATGTTGTAGCCGTCCCAACCCGCCAGCACCGAGCCCGACAGGAAGCTGCCGCCGGTTTCGTCGAGCGACTTCTCCTGCATCGCAATGCCGCGCGGCGTGTGGCACGTGCTGCAGTGCGCGAGGCCCTGCACCAGATATGCGCCGCGGTTCCACTCGGCGCTCTGCGTCGGCTTCGGCTGGTATGCGCCGTCCTTCAGGAACAGCCAGTTCCAGATCTTCAGCGGCCAGCGCATGCTCAGCAGCGCGGGGATCTCGTTCTTCGGCGGCGTCTGCTTGACCGGTTCGACACCGTGCATGAAGTACGCGTACAGCGCCTGCACGTCGTCGTCGTTGAGTTTCGCGTACGACACGTACGGCATCGCCGGATACAGGTTGTCGCCGTTCTTCGACACGCCGTGACGCACCGCGCGCTCGAAGTCGTCGAACGTCCAGTTGCCGATGCCGGTATCCGGGTCGGGCGTGATGTTGCTCGTATAGATCTTGCCGAGCATCGGCACCGGCATCCCGAGGCCGCCGGCGAACGGCTTGCCGCCCTTCGCGGTATGGCAGGCCATGCAGTCGCCCGCGACCGCGAGATATTCGCCGCGCTTGACCTGCGCGGGATCGGCCGCATCAGCCGCGCGTGCGAGACCCGGCAGCGCGAGGCAGCCGGCGGCGAGGAAGGTGAGAGTAGATTTCCGCACGGTCAGACTTCCTTCTTCAGCGTGTCCGACATCCGCAGCGCCAGCGCCGCGATCGTCAGCGTCACGTTCACGGTACCGACGGTCGGCATCGTCGAGCTGCTCGAAATGAACAGGTTCGGATGGTCGAACGTGCGGCAGTCCTTGTCGACGACCGAGTCGCGCGCATCCGCGCCCATGATCGTCGCACCCGTGATGTGGTTGTTCGGCGCGAACTCGTCGTTGAACACGACGTCCGTACCGCCCAGCACCTTCGCCGCGGTCGCATAGACCTCGCGCGTATGCACGGCGCCGCGTTTCACGTAGTCGTCGATCGCATACGTGATTTCCGGGCGCGGAATGCCGACCGCGTCGGTGGCCGTCTTGCTCGGCACGATGCGGTTCTCGGGCTGCGGCAGGATTTCGTGGAAGCAGTCGAACTGCACGTAGCGCGCGGAACGGTCGCGGATCTGCGCGTCGAGCTCGTCGGCCTTCATCAGCTTGCCGGCCTTGAAGATCTTCTGCGTTTCCTGGTTGATGCGCGACATGTTCGACAGGTGGATCTTCTTCGCGGCTTCGGTCGCGCGGAACGGGCCGTCGCGGAAACCGATCAGCGACGTCATTTCCTGCGGGCCGCGGCCCGGCCACAGCTTCTCGCTCGCGTAGAACGACACGCCCGTGCCCGGGTGGTCCATCAGGTTGCGCCCGACCATGTCGGAGCTGTTCGCGACGCCGTTCGGGAAGTCGCGGTTCGCCGACATCAGCAGGATCTTCGGCGTCTCGATGCCGTTCGCGGCCACCACGAAGTACTTGCCCTCGACGCGATGGTCGGCGCCCGTCTTGTCCTTGTAGATCGCGGCGACGATGCGCTTGTCCGGACCCGTCTCGAGCTTGTAGACGACCGCGCTGTCGATCAGCTTCGCGCCGGCCTGCTCGGCCTTCTCGACGTGCACGATGCCGTTGTACATCGCACCGATCGGGCAGATCGGCATGCAGTTGTTGTTCCCGCAACAAGTGGGCCGGCCGTCGTACGGGCGGCTGTTGCGCGCGACCGGCTCGGTCACGACGTGGAACTTCGGGTCATAGCCGTTGAGCGCGCTCTTGATCGTGTGCTCGTTGAACGACAACGGCAGCGGCGGCATCGGGTACGGCTCCTTGCGCGGCGAATACAAATCTTCCTCGGGGCCCGGGCCCCACACGCCGAGCTCTTCCTCGGCGCGCTGGTAGTAATGCTCGAGATCGTCATACTGGATCGGCCAGTCGCGGCCGACGCCGTATACGGTCTTCATCTTGAAGTCGTTCGGGATGAAGCGCCACGCCGACGCGGCCCAGTGCCACGTCGTGCCGCCCACCGCGCGGATGTACTGCGAGTTGAACTTGTGCTCGCCCTTCAGGACCAGGTAGTCGTTCGGCGGGCCGTATTCCGGATGCGGTGCCCACGGGCTCGACGGGTACGGCGCCATGAAGTCCGTCTTGTCGGGCTGGTTGCGGAAGCGTTCGACGATTTCCCAGCGCGGCATGCGCGGGCCTGCCTCGAGCAGGATCACCGACTTGCCGGCCATCGCGAGCTGGTGCGCGACGATCGCGCCCGCGACACCGGACCCGACGACCACGACGTCGGCCTTTTGCGTATCGGTATCGGCCATCAGCCTTGCCTCTCGATCGGTTTTTCGGCCCAGAAGCCGGGTTTGTTCGGGCAATACGAAGGAATCACGAGCGTGTCGGACACGACGCTGAACATTAATGCTTCTTCGTAGGTAATCACGACGTTGTCGACGATGCCGAGATACCAGGCTTCGAGAATCGACAGCGCGGACGTTTGCTGATCGGGAGTCAACGAACCGGACGCGAGTGCGCCGGCGAGTTGCGACAGACCGTCGGCCGTCTTGAACGAGCCCTTCTGCAAGGCCTGCAGGAAGCGTTCGCCGAGCACGCGGCTCAGCCCCTTCTTGCCTGTCAGTGCTTCGGAGAGCGTCATGAACGTATCGAGCGGCGCGGTGCCGGGATTGTCGGCCAGGGCCCGCAACGCCAGCGAGCCGGTGAGGCCCGCCGCCGTCAGCGCCAGTGCGCCCTGCAGCCATTGACGCCGCGTGATGCCGGATGCGGCTGCGTCGCGATCGCGACGCGAGTGGGGGGTGTTGTCGTTGTGCATGTTTCCTTCTCTCGAACACCGGATTCGGGAAAACCACGCTTGATATTTCTCAAACTTTCGCGCGGCCCTGAAATGTACGCGCTCAATTCGGATTGGACAATGCTTTTATAGTCCATTTAATGTTCCGCAATCCGAGACAATCGACATTTCGTGGCATCTTTGTGTCGTCGACGCGACAATTCCGTATCGGGATGCCGGCGTGTCGCAACCCGGCGACACGCCGCTTCCCGTCATCCGCTCGCATGCCCGTCGGTTAGAATCGCGTGCAATCAAACAGAAAGCTTCCCTCCGAGGGCATCGAGCGATGAAGCAGCACGACAAGCACAACAACACACATTCAACCCATCACACCACACGGCTGCTCTGGCGCATCGGCGCGGTCGCGGCGCTCGGCAGCGCCGCCGTACTGTCGCTGCATGCAGGCGCGGCACGCACCGTGAGCGTGTCGCCGCAAGGCACGGTCACCGAAGTCCGGCAGAGCGTCGTCAAGTTCGACGAACCGATGGTCGCGTTCGGTTCGGCAGCCGCACCGAGTCCCGCGCGCATGACCTGCAACGATTCCACCGCCGCACGCGGCCAGGGCCGCTGGCTCGACGACAAGACGTGGGTCTACGATTTCGAGAACGACCTGCCGCCGGGCGTGCGCTGCTCGGTCGCGCTCAACGACACGCTGCGTTCGGTCGCCGGCAATGCGCTCAGCGGCCCGCGCCGCTTCACGTTTCAAACCGGCGGCCCGTTCCCGGTGACGGTGCGTCCCGGCTCGCGCGAGATCGAGGAGCGCCAGGTCTTCGTGCTGAAGCTGAACGGCCCGGCCGAGCCGCGCTCCGCGCTCGCGAACATCTGGTGCGAAGCGGCCGGCATCGGCAACCGCATCCCCGTCACGGCCGCCGACGACGATGCGCGCAACGCGCTGCTCGACCACTTCGGGCTGAAGAAGGACGCCGCGCGCGTGCTGACGCTGTCGTGCGCGCAGGCGCTGCCCGCGAGCGCGAAGATGCAGCTCGTCTACGGCAAGGGTGTCGCGAGCCCGAGCGGCATCGCGAACGACACCGAGCGCCGCTTCGACTTCACCGTGCGTGCACCGTTCGCCGCGAGCTTCTCGTGCGAGCGCGAGAACGCGAAGGCGCCCTGCACGCCGCTGCGTCCGCTGACGCTGTCGTTCAATGCACCGATCTCGCGCAAGAACGCCGAGGCGATCAAGCTGCGCGGTCCTGACGGTTCGCTTTCGCCGACCTTCGCGGCCGACGACCACAGCGACGAAGTGACGACCGTCACGTTCAACCCGCCGCTGCCCGCGCAGGCGAACCTGACGATCGAGCTGCCGTCCGGCCTGCGCGACGTGACCGACCGCACGCTCTCGAACGCCGACCTGTTCCCGCTCGCGACACGCACCGCGCCGATGCCGCCGCTCGCGAAATTCTCGTCGGGCACGTTCGGGATCGTCGAGCGCTTCGCCGAACCCGATACGCCGGCACTCGTGCCCGTCACGCTGCGCAACGTCGAGGCCGACCTGCGCATCGCGGGCCTCAACACGAGCGGCGCGCAATTCTCGAACCTGAAGGTCGACGACGACACCGCGATCCGTCAATGGATGCGCACCGTCGAGCGCTTCGACAACTGGTCGATGACGGCCGGCACGATCGACGAACGCGTCCCGGGCCTGCTGCGGCGCAAGGGCCAGCACCCCGTCTACGTACCGCTCGAGGCCGGCGAGAAGATGCCCGCGCCGCAGAACCGCCGCATCGACGTGCGCTCGCTGTCGCTGCTCGCCGGCGAACCCGGTGCGCAGGCGCTGACGCTGCCGAAGGCCGACCCGAAGGCGCTGCGTTCGTTCGAGGTCGTCGGCGTGCCGATCGACAAGCCCGGCTTCTACGTGCTCGAACTCGCGTCGCCCGCGCTCGGCCGCTCGCTGCTCGCGAAGCCGTCGAGCATGTACGTGCGCACCACCGTGCTCGTCACGAACCTCGGCGTGCACCTGAAACAGGGCCGCGAGAACAACCTCGTGTGGGTCACGACGCTCGACAAGGGCAAGCCCGTGCCGAACGCGCAGATCCGCGTGTCGGACTGCAATGGCGACGAAATCGCGTCCGGCAAGACCGATGCGCAAGGCCTGCTGAAGATCGACGGCCCGTTCGAGCCGAAACACGAATGCAGCCAGTCGGAACGCTTCGACGACTACTTCGTGTCGGCACGCGTCGACGATCCGAAGACGGGCCGCGACATGGCGTTCGTCAGCTCGAACTGGAACCGCGGGATCGAATCGTGGCGCTTCAACGTGCCGACCGACACCGACAGCGCGCCGACCGTGCGCGCGCATACCGTGTTCGACCGCACGCTGCTGCGGGCCGGCGAAACCGTGTCGATGAAGCACTTCCTGCGCACCGAGACGCTGCAGAGCCTCGCGTTCCCGGCACACTACCCGACGCGCGTGACGATCCGCCATCTCGGCTCGGACCAGACCTACAAGCTGCCGCTCACGTGGTCGGCCGACCACAGCGCGGACACGCAGTTCACGCTGCCGCCCGCGGCGAAGCTCGGCGAATACAGCGTATCGCTCGATGGCGGCCCGGACGATGCGCCGACCGCCAGCTACTACAGCGGCAGCTTCCGCGTCGAGGCGTTCCGCCTGCCGGTACTCAAGGGGACGATCGGCGCGCGCGACGCGCAGAAGAGCCCGCTCGTCGCGGTCAAGGAAGCGCCGCTCGCGGTGCAGATCGACTACGTGTCGGGCGGCGGCGCGTCGAACCTGCCCGTGCAGGTGTCGGCGCTGATGAAGTGGGCATCGCCGCCGTTCGCGGACCGCTTCGAGGACTTCAGCTTCACGCCGTATCGTCCGGAGCACAGCGACGGCAACGCCAACGACGATGCGCAGGACGGCGACAGCGCATCGGCCGCGAACAACGATCCCGACGCGACCAAGCTGATCGCGGACAAGCTGCCGCTCACGCTCGACCGTAACGGCGCGGGTTCCGTCACGCTCAAGGGCCTGCCCGATGTCGACGCGCCGAAGCGCATCGCGCTCGAGGCGACGTTCGCGGACCCGAACGGCGAAGTGCAGACGATCCGCGGCGACACGATCCTGTGGCCGGCCGCGGTAGTGGCCGGCATCAAGGCCGGCCGCTGGGTGTCGGTCGGCCAGCGCGTGCCGGTGCAGGCGCTCGCGGTCGACCTGCAGGGCAAGCCGCGTGCCTCGGTGTCGATCGAGATCAAGGGCGTCGCGCACATCACGACGTCGTCGCGCAAGCGGATGGTCGGCGGCTTCTATGCTTACGACAACAAGAGCGATACCCGCGACCTCGGCGTGCTGTGCTCGGGCAAGACCGACGACAAGGGCCGCATGGCCTGCGACGCGACGCTCGAACAGGCCGGCAACGTCCAGTTGATCGCGGTCGCGAAGGACGGCGACGGCCGGACGTCGAATGCGTCGACGTCCGTCTGGGTCACGCGCGAGGATCAACTCTGGTTCGGCGGCGACAACACCGACCGGATCGACGTGATCCCGGAGAAGACGTCCTACGAGCCGGGCGAAACGGCCCGCTTCCAGGTGCGCATGCCGTTCCGCTACGCGACCGCGCTCGTCGCGGTCGAACGCGGCGGTGTGATGGAAACGCACATCGTCGAGCTCAACGGCAAGAACCCGACCGTCGACCTGAAGGTCGGCGAATCGTGGGGGCCGAACGTCTACGTGTCGGTGCTCGCGTTGCGCGGCCGGATTCGCGAAGTGCCGTGGTACTCGTTCTTCACGTGGGGCTGGAAGGCGCCGGTCGAATGGGCCCGCGCGTTCTGGCGCGAAGGCCGTTACCATGAAGCGCCGACCGCGTTCGTCGACCTGTCGAAGCCCGCGTTCCGCTATGGCCTCGGCGAGATCAAGGTCGGCACCGGCGTGCATCGTCTCGGCGTGGCCGTGACGACCGACGCGACGCGCTATACGGTGCGCGGCAAGGCGCAGGCGCACGTGAAGGTCACGCTGCCGAACGGGCAGCCCGCGCCAGCCGGCACGCAGATCGCGGTCGCGGCCGTCGACGAGGCGCTGCTCGAGCTGATGCCGAACAACAGCTGGGACCTGCTCGACGCGATGCTGCAGCGACGCGCGTACGGCGTCGAGACGGCCACCGCGCAGATGGAAATCGTCGGCCGCCGCCACTTCGGCCGCAAGGCGGTGCCGGCCGGCGGCGGCGGCGGCAGCGCGCCGACGCGCGAGCTGTTCGACACGCTGCTGCTGTGGAATCCGCGCGTGACGCTCGACGCGAACGGCAGCGCGACCGTCGAGGTGCCGCTGAACGATGCGCTCACGCGCTTCCGGATCGTCGCGATCGCGGCGGTCGGCGCGGACCGCTTCGGCACGGGCAGCACGTCGATCCGCAGCACGCAGGACCTGCAGCTGATCTCCGGCCTGCCGCCGCTCGTGCGCGAAGGCGATGCGTTCCGCGCGCAGGTCACGCTGCGCAACACGACCGACCGCGCGATGCAGGTCGTCGTGACGCCGCGCGTGACGGGCCTCGACGTCGCGCCGCAAACCGTGTCGCTCGCGGCCAATGCGGCGACCGAGGTCGCGTGGACGATCACCGTGCCCGAGCAGGCGCTCGACGCGGCCGGCGCGCTGAACTGGCGCATCGAGGCGGCCGAGCAAGGCGGCAAGCGCGCATCGGACGCGCTGGCCGTCGCGCAGAAGGTCGTGCCCGCGCTGCCGGTCACCGTGCAGCAGGCCACGCTCACGCAGGTCGACGGCACGCTGACGCTGCCCGTGTCGGCCCCGGCCGGCGCCGTCAACAACGTGCAGGGCGCGCCGCGTGGCGGCATCGCCGTGTCGCTGCAGTCGAAGCTCGCCGACGGCCTGCCCGGCGTGCGGCGCTGGTTCGAGCGCTATCCGTACCGCTGCCTCGAACAGCAGACGTCGCGCGCGATCGGCCTGCACGACGCCGCGCAATGGCAGGCGCTGGTGGCGCGCATGCCCGTCTACCTCGACAGCGACGGACTCGCGAACTACTTCCCGCCGTCTTCCGACGATGCGCACTACGGCAGCCCGACGCTCTCGTCGTATCTGCTCGTGGTCGCCGACGAGGCCGGCCGCCTCGACCCGCGCTTCGCGCTGCCGGAAGACCTGCGCACGCAGCTCGAGGCCGGGCTCGCGCGTTTCGTCGACGGCCGCATCGAGCGCAACGCATGGGCCCCACGCCAGGATCGCGACCTGCGCAAGCTCGCCGCGATCGAGGCGCTGTCGCGTTACGGTGCAGCCCAGGGCCGCATGCTCGGTTCGATCGAGATCGCGCCGAACCAGTGGCCGACGTCGGCGGTGATCGACTATCACGCGATCCTCACGCGCGTGAAGGACATCCCGCAGCGCGACGCGAAACGCGCGCAGGTCGAGCAGATCCTGCGTGCGCGCCTCACGTACCAGGGCACGCAGCTCGTGTTCTCGACCGCGCGCGACGACGACCTGTGGTGGTTGATGACGAGCAACGAGACCAACGCAGCGCGTCTCGCGCTGGAGTTCGCGGGCGACCCGGCGTGGAAGGACGAGATGCCGCGCGTGGCGACCGGCCTGCTCGCGCTGCAACGCCAGGGCGCATGGCAGACGACGACGTCGAACGCACTCGGCCAGCTCGCGATCGAACGCTTCTCGCGCACCTACGAGAGCACGCCTGTGGCCGGCACGACGAAGGTCGCGCTCGGCGGCAACGAGCGCGCGATTTCGTGGTCGCAGGCACCCTCGACCGCGCCCGCCGACACCCCCGCGTCGGCCACTCCCGCGACCCGCGCCGCCGCCGCGCGCAGCGTGCTGATGCCGTGGCCGCGTGCGTCGCAGACGCCGGCCACGCTGTCCGTCACGCAGGACGGTACGGGCCGCCCGTGGGCGACCGTCGAAAGCCTCGCGGCCGTGCCGCTGCGCGCGCCGTTCGCGGCCGGCTACCGGATCACGAAGACCGTCACGCCCGTGTCGCCCGCCGTCAAGGGCGTGCTGACGCGCGGCGACGTCGTGCGCGTGCATCTCGACATCGACGCGCAGAGCGACATGACGTGGGTCGTCGTCAACGATCCGATCCCGTCCGGTGCGACGATCCTCGGCTCGGGCCTCGGCCGTGACTCGGAAGCCGCGACGCAGGGCGAGAAATCCCCGGACGGCGCCTGGCCGGCGTTCATCGAACGCGATTTCGACGGCTACCGCGCGTATTACGACTATCTGCCGAAGGGCAAGCTCTCGGTCGAGTACACGGTGCGGCTGAACAACGTCGGCACCTTCGGGCTGCCGCCGACGCGCGTCGAGGCGTTGTACGCACCGTCCGTGTACGGCCTGTGGCCGAACCCGCCGATGACCGTGAAGCCGGCCGACGCGGGCAAGTAACGGGTACGCGATGATCGATCATGGATTGCCGCGGCCGGTGCGCTTCGCCGGCCGCGTTTTCGTCGCCGTCGTGCTGGCCGCGCCGCTCGTCGCGCACGCGCTGCCCGGCTACGACGACGTGCGCCGCAACTGGCGCAGTTCCGACTGGGTGCTGCTCGCGCGCGACGGCACGCCGCTGCAGCGCACGCGCGTCGACCTCGCCGAGCGGCGCGGCGACTGGGTGTCGCTCGCCGACGTGTCGCCCGCGTTCCGCGAGGCGATCGTCGTGTCCGAGGACAAGCGTTTCTACGAACACAGCGGCGTCGACTGGCGCGGGATCGCCGGTGCGGCATGGGGCAACCTGTGGAACCAGCGCACGCGCGGCGCGTCGACCGTGACGATGCAGCTCGCCGGGCTCCTCAATGACGAGCCGCGCCGCTCGGGCCAGCGCTCGCTGCCGCAGAAGGCCACGCAGGCGATGAACGCGCTACTGCTCGAACGCGGCTGGCGCAAGGACCAGATCCTCGAGGCCTACCTGAATCTCGTGCCGTTCCGCGGCGAGACGGTCGGGCTCGCCGCGCTGTCGCAGGTGCTGTTCGGCAAGGCGCCGTCCGGCCTCGACGCGCGTGAAGCCGCGATCGCTGCGGCACTGGTGCGCGCGCCCAACGCGGCGAGCGCGAAGGTCGCCGAGCGCGCGTGCCGGATCCTGCGCGACATGCACGCGGAGCAGGCGTGCGCATCGCTCGACGGCTACGTGCAGCTCGTGATCGCGCGCCCGGCCAATGCCGTGCGTAACGACCTGACGGCGGACGGCGCCGCTCTCGCCCCGCACTTCGCGCGCCGCATCGCGGCCGAGGTCAGGCCCGCGGCCGGCGCGCAGGTGCGCACGACGCTCGATGCGCCGCTGCAGCGCTTCGCGCGCGACACGCTCACGCGCGCGCTGACCGAGCTCAACGCGCCCGCGCACCGGCGCAACGTGCAGGACGGCGCGGTCGTCGTGATCGACAACGCGACCGGCGAGATTCGCGCGTGGGTCGGTTCGTCGGGCGCATTGTCGAGCGCGCGCGACGTCGACGCCGTGCTCGCGCCGCGCCAGGCCGGCTCGACACTCAAGCCATTCCTCTATGCGCAGGCGATCAACGAGAAGCGGCTGACGGCCGCGTCGCTACTCGACGACGCGCCGATCAATCTCGCGGCCGGCGGCGGCCTCTACATTCCGCAGAACTACGACAAGGATTTCAAGGGCTGGGTGAGCGTGCGCAGCGCGCTCGGCGGCTCGCTGAACGTGCCGGCCGTGCGCACGCTCGTGCTCGTCACGCCGCATCGTTTCGCGCGCACGCTGACCGCGCTCGGCCTGCCGCTCGCGCAGGAAGGCGACTACTACGGCTTCAGCCTCGCGCTCGGCAGCGCGGACGTCACACTGCTGTCGCTGACCAATGCGTATCGCGCGCTCGCGAACGGCGGCGTCGCGCGCAAGGTCGTCGACCTGCCTGCACCGTCGCCCGCTGCCGGCGCATCGGCACCGGGGCGTGCGGACAACGGCACGCGCGTGTTCAGCGAAGCCGCCAGCTTCGTCGTCACCGACATCCTCTCCGACAACAACGCGCGCGTGCGCACGTTCGGCTTCGACAATCCGCTCGCGACGCGCTTCTTCTCGGCGGTGAAGACCGGCACGAGCAAGGACATGCGCGACAACTGGACGGTCGGCTTCACGTCGCGCTATACGGTCGGCGTGTGGGTCGGCAATGCGGACGGCTCGCCGATGTGGGATGTATCGGGGGTCACGGGCGCGTCGCCGGTGTGGTCGGCCGTCGTCGGCTACCTGCACCGCGACCTGCCGAGCCGCGCGCCGCGTCCGCCGGCCGGCGTCGAAGCACGCCGCATCACGTTCGAGCGCGACGTCGAGCCGTCGCGCAACGAGTGGTTCGTCGCGGGCACCGCGCTCGACACGATCCGGCTCGCGGCGCCCGTCGCGCCGGGCAAGGACGGTGCGCGCGCGCCGCTGACGATCGGCGCGCCGACCGACGGCACGATCTTCGCGATCGATCCGGACATTCCGCCGAAGAACCAGCGGATCTGGTTCGAGCGCTCTGCCGGGCGCGCCACGAAGTTCGCGTGGCGGCTCGACGACAAGGTGATCGGCCACGCCGACCGCATCGCGTGGATGCCGTGGCCGGGGCGGCACCGGCTGGAACTCGTCGACGCGCGCGGCAACGTGGCAGATGCGATCGGCTTCGAGGTACGCGGCGCGTTCGCGAAACCGGCCGCACGCAAGCCGTAACCGGCGCCGGCCACGCCGCACGCCGCGGCGAACAAACGGGCGAGCAACACCGCGATCGGAGACCTAGAATACGAACAGCGCGCCGAAGCGTCGGCGCGCGCCGGTTGCCCTACCGCGCTCACTTTTCCGATCCGCCCGCGACCATGAACCTTCGCCATCCGCGCTTCCTCCGCCCCGCGCTGGGCACGCTGTGCGTCGCTGCCCTCGCGACACTTGCCGGCTGCAACGGCGACGCCTGCTTCGGCGTCGACGCCTGCTTCAACGGCAACAATACGCAGCCCGTCGCGCTGTCCGGCACGGCCGCCACGGGCTCCGCGCTCGCGAGCGCGTCGGTGACGGTCAGCTGCACGCAAGGCTCGGCCACGACGCTGACCGACGGCGGCGGCAACTATCGCGTGACGGTCAACGCCGTGCTGCCGTGCGTGATCACCGTCGCATCGAGCGGCACGAGCCTGCATTCGCTCGCCTACGCGGGCGGCACCTTCAACACGACGCCCGAGACCGAGCTGATGCTCGTCTATCTCGCCGCGCAGCTCGGTACGAACACGGCCGGGCTGATCGGCAATTTTCAGGGGAATACGCACTTCCAGCAGGTGATGGGCAGCCCGAACACGGTGCAGGCCGCGCAATCGGCGGTCGTGACGAATCTGCAGCAGCGCTATGCGGTCACGCTGTCGACGGCAGCCTTCCTGACGACGCCGTTCGTGGTCGGCCAACCGGGCGTCGACAGCGACCTCGCCGCGCTGGCCAAGGCCGGCGCGATCGATTCGAACGGCATGCCGGATCCGGTTGCGGTTTCGCTGCTGGCGCAGGCGGGCGCGGCGCACCCGCTGTGAGCGGCGGGCGTGCCGCGCCCGCCCCCGTCGACCCGGCTTACGCGGCTTCCCCGCTCCCGCAAGCCACGCTCGCGGCCTGCTGCTGCGTCAGGTAGCGCAGCAGCTTCGTCACCATCCACACGACGATGAACGACAGCGCGACGAAGAATACCGCGAGCGGCGTCAGCACGTGAATCGACACGAAACCGGCCAGCCCCATCATCGCGGACGACACGAGCAGCAGCGCGCACCCGAGGATCGCGCTCGTCAGCCCCGCGATATGCGGAAACAGCGAATTGCCCTTGGCCATCAGCGTCGGATACATCGCGCCCGCGCAGAAGCCCATCACGAGCACGGGCGTCGCGAGCGTCCATACGCGCAGGCCGACGGTCAGCGCCAGCACCAGCATCGCGACCGCCGCGATCGCCATCACGCGTGCGCCGATGCGCAACCGCTGCTCGGCGCTCGGCAGCCCGCGCCCGTGAATCCGGTTCGACAGCCCGCCGAGGAAATACATCAGCCCGATCCCGAGCGCGAGATAGCCGAAGAAGGTCGGCGGCTTGTGCAGCGTGGTCTGCACCATGAACGGCCCGACGATGTTGAACACCAGCAGGATGCTGTAGCACAGCCCCTGCGCGAGGAAGCAGCTCTGGAACACCGGGCTCGCGAGCACCTTGCCCGCGTTCGCCATCAGCGTGCGCGGCTCGAGATGGACCGGCTTCGGCAAGGTCTCGCGATAGCGCCACAGCAGCGCCCACATCACCAGCGAATACACCAGCAGGAACACCAGGCACGCGCGCCAGCCGAACCATTCCTGCAGGTGCGCGCCGATCACCGGCGCGATGATCGGCGCAAGCCCCCACGCGATCGACATATAGGTAAACGCATGCATCAGCGCCTGGCCCGAGAACGAGTCGGTGATGATCGCCTTCGCGAGCAGGTTCGTGGTCGCGATCCCGAAGCCCTGCAGGCAGCGCGCCAGCACGAACGTCTCCAGGTTCGGCGCGCCGAGCGACAGCAGGCAGCCGATCGTGTAGATGACGAGCCCGAACGCGAGCACGCGCTTGCGCCCGTATGCATCGGCAACCGGGCCGAAGATCAGCTGGCCGAGCGCATAGGCGGCCATGTAACCGGAGACGCTCGACTGGATCGCCTGCGGCGTGGTCGCGAACGAACGCGCCATGTCGGGCAGCGCAGGCACGTAGATGTCGATCGCGAGCTGGCCGGCGGAGGCGAACAGGCAAATCAGAAACAACAGGAAGCGCGGCGAGTTCGATTCGCGCGCGGGTGTGAGCGAGGCGTTCATGACAACCGGGAAGGATTCGGACGGCGGCAACACGCGCCGTGCTGTTCGAACGTCGAACAGCGGTGCGCGGCGAAGCGCATATTGTGCCTGTTGTTGCGCAACGCGACAGGAATCCCATGGCGCGGGCGCGGTTGAATGCGGATTGCGTCAGGTCTCGAAACGCGTTACACGGCCCCGCTTGCTGATCATGGCGAGCCGGTCCGGCGGCCGGCACGGCCACGGTTTTGATCCATATTTCGTTTTTATTTGCGGCGCCACCCGCCTGCCTGCGTGCTTCCACGGCTCGCCGCGCCCCTCCGTACTTTCCACCGATTGACACACCTCCCGGCCTTCCCCCTATACTCGCCGAAGCGCCAATAAATTGTTGAACAATTCAGCATGGAAATTGACGCCTGACCGGCCACCACAACGGATTCCAGCCGGATCTCCGAATCTGCAAATTTCCCCGAGAGCACCGCGTCATGTCGAACTATCCCGCCGCCTACCAGGTCACCAAGGGTTCCGTCCTGAACGTCGACAAAGCCTTTTATTCCGCGATCGCCCAGCGCCAGGACGCGCGCGAACGGATCGCGTCGCACGTCGTGCCGATCCGCAGCGGCTTCGCGTGGACGGTGCCGGCAGGTCACGTGTTCCGGATCGTCACGCTCGAAGGCCCGCAAGTCGCCGACTTCAACATCTGGAACCTGCACAATCCGCGCGAGCGCATGTGGGCGTCGCGCACACGTCAGCTGCAGGCCGCGCACGTGACGACGTTCGACCGGCTCTGGTCGACGCTGCCGTACCTGCGGCCGATGGTCACGATCACCGACGACACGCTCGCCGGCTATGGCGTCGACGGCGACGGCGGTCGCGTGCACGACCTGCTCGGCACGCGCTGCGATCCGTACGTGAACAAGCTGCTGACCGGCGAGGATTTTCATTTCCACTGTCATTCGAACCTCGTGCGCGCGGTCGCGCCGTACGGGCTGACCGAATTCGACGTGCACGACGTGCTCAACGTGTTCCAGTGCACCGGCCTGAACGACGACGACAAGTACTTCATGAAGGCCTGTCCCGCGCAGCCGGGCGACTACCTCGAGTTCTTCGCGGAAATCGACGTGCTGTGCGCGATGTCCACATGTCCGGGCGGCGACCTGTCGGTGCCGATGTGGGGCCCCGACGCACGCGACCCGATCGACGTGTGCCGGCCGCTCGGCGTCGAGGTATACCGGCTCGATCCGAGCCTGCTCGAAGGCTGGTCGCAGCCGCCCGTCGCGCCGTACCGCGGCCAGCACGGGATGCAGCCGCCGCAGGCCGACTGGCAGCACGACAAGACGGCGTAACGCGGTCCGTAGCCCGTAGAATGGCGAAACGCCGCCGGCCGGCCACGCCGGCGGCGCACGACCAGGAGAGGAGCGAACGAACGGAATGGCAAGCGAAAAAGCGAGAGGACAGTCGGTCGCCGACCGGATCAGCCATCAACTGCGGGAACACATCATCAGCGGCAAGCTGCCGCCCGGCACCGCGCTGATCGAGATGGACCTCGCGGCCGAATACGACACGTCGCGCAACTCGCTTCGCGAAGTCCTGCATCAGCTCGGCCGCGAAGGGCTCGTCACGTTCGTGCGCCACAAGGGTGTCGTCGTGCGCACGCTGAATCGCCAGGATGTACGCGATCTCTACGTCGCGCGCCGCACGCTCGAGCTGCATGCGCTGAACACGGCCGAACTCGCGCAGCCGGCGCTGCTCGAAAAGATGCAGACCGCCATTCGCGCGGCCGAGCGCGAACTCGACAAGGAAAACTGGCAGGCCGTCGGCACGCACAGCCTGCGCTTTCACCAGCACATCGTCGCGCTGCAGAAGTCGGCGCTGCTCGACGAGTTCTTCCGGACCATCTCCGCACAGCTGCGGCTCGTCTTCGCCGCGGATCCCGACGAGAAACGCGTGCAAACGCCCGACTGGATCCAGCGCGAATACCAGATCTACGACCTGCTCACGCAGAACCGCCGCAGCGAAGCCGTCACCGCGCTCGCGCGCTATCTCGACGATTCCGAGCGGATGCTCGTCGAGGCAATCAAGCGCAGCCATCGCGAGGCGGCCTGACTCTGCACGCCGCGCCGCCGTTGCTTGCCGCAAGATGCGGCACGCAACGGCAGTACGAAAAGGCACGCAACGGCCCGACCGCTCGCGCCGTCAGGCTTGCTCCGTCGGCAGCGCGTAACTGCCGTCTTCCCGATGCGTCTCGAGTCCCGTCAGCGGCGGATTGAACACGCACACGAGATGCAGGTCGCCGCGCGTCGCGCGCAGGACATGCGGATCGTTCAGATTCAGCGCGTAGATCGTTCCGGGCGTGATCCGGTGCACGTTACCGGTCGCCGTGTCGACGACCTCCCCCTCTCCGGCCACGCAGTAGTTGGTCTCGAAGTGGTTCTTGTAGTGCAGATGCAGTTCGGCGCCTTCGTGCACGCGCGTCTCATGAACGGAATAGCCGACGCCGTCCTGCTTGACGATCATGCGCTTGCTGTCCCAGCCCGGGCCGCGCGCATGGCGTTCGGTATTGGCGATATCGGCCGATCTCACGACAATCATAAGTACCTCTGAATAGTTGCGATGAAAAATGGCAAGGTGATCCTTGCCGCCGGAAAATGCGTCATGCGGAATCGGCGGTCAGCGCACGCTCCACCGCTGCCGCGACATCGAGCAGCCGCGCGTCTTCGCCGCGATGCCCGGTGATCAGCAAGCCGACCGGCTGCCGGTTGCGCAGGTCGCCGGGCACGCTGATGCTCGGCAGGTCGAGCCGGCTCGCGAATTCGGTCAGCCGGAACGCACGCGCGTTCTGTGCGAGGTATGCGGCTTCGTCGGCCAGATCGGCCACCCGCGGCGGCAGCATCGGCACCGTCGGCGTCAGCACCGCATCCGCGTCGCCGAGTTCGGCGTGGTACGCGTCGGCCAGTGCAACCAGGCGCCGCAGCGCCGCAGCGTAGTCGTGCGCCCGCACCTGCTCGCCTGCAGCGATGCGCGGGCCGACCAGCGGATCGTAGCGGTCCGCCGCCGCGGCCAGCCGCGCACGATGCAGCATGAACGCCTCTACCGCGATGATGCCGCCCGCGCGGGCGACCGCGCCGGCCTCGGCCACGCAATCGAGCCGCTTGCGCCGGAGCCGCGCGCCGCGCGCGGACAGTCGGGACAGCCACGCGTCGAATGCGCGTCCGACGACCGGGTCGACGTCGTCGGCGACGAACGCCTCGGGCACGATGAACTGCAGGTCGCGGATCGCCGCCGGTCGCCGCCGCCGCGCTTCGCGGCCGTGCAGCGCCACGTCCGCCTGCCGGCACAGCCCGACCGTCGCGGCCAGCAGGCCCGGCACGTCGAAGCTCGTCGACAGAAACCGCATGCCGTCGCTCGCATAGCGCCCGCGCGACGGCTTGAATCCGGTCACGCCGCAGAATGCGGCCGGAATGCGTGCCGACCCGCTCGTATCGGAACCCAGCGACAGGTCGGCCGCACCGAGCGCCACCGACACCGCCGCGCCCGAACTCGATCCGCCGGCTACCCGCTCGCGCCGCGCATCGAGCGGCGTCGTCGGCGTCCCGTACGCACGGTTCACGCCGAGCGCGCCGTACGCGAACTCGGTCATCGCCGTCTGCGCGACCAGCACCGCGCCGGCCCGACGCAGTGCCGACACCGGCGCTGCGTCGATTCGTGCCGGCGGCTCGTCGGCCAGCACGCGCGAACCGGCATGCGTGACCCAGCCGGTGCAATCGAAGCAGGCCTTCACCGTCAGCACGGCGCCGGCCAGCGGCGCATCGATCGCGCCGCCGCGCAGCGCCGCATCCCATGCGCGCGCATCGGCAACCGCCGCGTCGTCGCGCCGCGCGAGCCACGCGGCTCCGATGTCGCCGGGATGCGCGTCGGCACGCGCAAGGCACGCACGCAACCGCTCCGCACACGCGTGTTCGTTCACGTCGCCCAGCCGGAAATCCGTCGGATCCATTCCCGCTCCTATCCAGTCATTCGTCATGCGAAGTGAACGTGCTTCAGAAAGTCCTTCACGCGCGCGTCCGCGCTGCCGCGAATCCGGTCCGGCGGCACGTCGTACAGGATGCGTCCGTTCTCCATGAACACGATCCGGTCGGATACCTTGAACGCGAAATTCATCTCATGCGTCACGATGATCATCGTCATCCCTTCTTTCGCCAGCGTCTCGACGACCTTCAGCACTTCGCCGACGAGCTCCGGATCGAGCGCCGACGTCGGCTCGTCGAACAGCATGATCGACGGCCGCGTCGCGAGTGCGCGCGCAATGGCGACGCGCTGCTGCTGGCCGCCCGACAGCTGATGCGGATACTTGTTCGCATGGTCGAGCATCCCGACCTTCGACAACAGCGACAGCGCCTGCAGCCGGATCGCCGCCGCATCGGCCTGCCGGTGATAGCACGGCGCCATCATCACGTTCTGCAGCGCGGTGCGATGCGGGAACAGGTTGAAGCTCTGGAACACCATGCCGATGTCGAGGATGCGCTCGTGCGACACGCGCGGCGGATGCGAACCCGACGCGCGGATGAACGGCTCGCCGTACAGGTCGATCTCGCCCGCGTTCACCGGCGCGAGGCCGTTGACGGTGCGGATCAGCGACGTCTTGCCGGAGCCGGACGGACCGATGATCGACACGACCTGCCCGGGCGCGACGTCGAGATGAATGTCCTTCAACACTTCATGGCGGCCGTAGCGCTGCTGCACGCCTTTCAGGCGCAGCGCGAATTCGGCGTTCGCCCGCGGCCTCGGCGCGACGGCCGGCGCCGACGGCGGCAGCGCAAGATCGACGTGGCCGCCCTGAGCAGGCGTACGGCGGCTGACGTCGAGGTACCGCTCGAGATAGCCGAGCAGCCGGCTGAACACGGTCACGATCAGCACGTAGTAGAACGCCACGGCCAGCATCGTTTCGAACACCAGGAAATTCTGCGTGTACAGCCGCTGGCCGACGAGCAGGATCTCGGCCAGCGAAATCACCGACACCAGCGACGTGAGCTTCACGATCGTGATGAACTCGTTCGCCAGCGCCGGCAGCGCAATGCGGATCGCCTGCGGCATCACGATCATCCGCTGGATGCCGGTGAAGCGGATGCCCAGCGCGCGGCCGGCTTCGAGCTGCCCGCGCGGCACCGACAGGATCCCGCCGCGATGGATTTCCGCGAAATAGGCGGTCTCGCTCAGCACCATCGCGATCAGGCCGGCCATGAACGGATCGGACAGCACCGCGCTCGTCGCCGGAAAGACCTGCGGCAGGTTGTAGATGAAGACCAGCAGCACGAGCAGCGGCAGGCTGCGGAAGAACCAGATGTAGACCGCCGCCGCCCGCTTCAGCAACGGCTGGTGCGACTGTCTCGCGAGCGCCACCGGAAAGCCGAGCAACACGCCGAGCAGCCACGCGGCGACGCTGAGCTCGACGACCACGACGCAGGCGCGCCAGAAATCCTGGTCCCGCAAGAGCTGAAACGCATAGTGCCAATCGAACTGCATCGAAGACTCCTCAACCGCGGATGGTGATGCGGCCGCGCGGCGCGCGGTGGTCAGATCGTGCTTGCTGCGCGCTTACTTCGCCGTGCCGAGCGCGTTGGCGACGTCGGCGGGTGTCGGCTCCTGCAACCCGTATTTCTTCACCAGGCTGCCGTATTCGCCGCTGCGCCTCGCATCGTTCAACGCACCCTCGAGCGCACCCTGCAATCCGCTATCGCCCTTCGTCACGCCCAGGCCGATCACGATCGGATACAGCAGCGTGGTTGAACTGATGTCGACGCGCCCGTTCGTCTGCTTCGGAATCTCCTGCGCGACGGCCGCGTCCTCGATCTGGACGTCGACCGCCTTCGACATCAGCGCGGACGTCGCTTCCGGCGACGTCGGGAACTCGAGGATCGCGATCTCGCCGCGCCCGGCCGCCTTGCACGTGTCCTGCGACACCGCACGCAGCTTCGGCGTCCACGACGCTCCCTTGATCGAGCCGACCCGCTTGCCGCACAGGTCCTGCGGCGTCTTCGGCAGGAACGCGCCGCCCTTCGCGACGAGCAGCGACGCGCCCGTCTTCAGGTACGGCACGAAATCGACCTGCTTCACGCGGTCGGGCGTCACGTACAGCGCGGATGCGACGACGTCGAAGCGGCGCGCCTTCATCCCGAGAATCAGGTCCGGGAAGCGCGTATCGAGAAATACCGGCTCCAGTTTCAGGTGACGTGCCAGCAGCCGCGAGAACTCGGCGTCGAAACCGGCAGGCTTGCCGGCGTCCAGGTACGCGTATGGCGGATACGTGAGGTCGGAGCCCACCAGCAGCGTGCCGGGCCGCACCGTCTGCAGCGGCGCCGCCGACGCGAGCGAGCATGCGAAGGCCAGCGGCACGAGCACGCCGCGGAGGAAATGTCGAACCGGGAAACGAGCGGACATGGTGAAGCTCCTGGGTTGTTCGGCTCTCGCGCTGAAACGTCTCAACGCCTCCCGGACGCCGCCACACGCGGCTTCCCGGGATTTTCCGCCGAAAATTGTTGAACAATTTCGGCCGATTCTGACCAGTTCAAATTGAAATCTGAATTCGGGTTTACGCGGCAAACGGCGTAGCCGGACGTGCGTCGGGCGCGCATCCGCCAACCCCGCTTCGGTACGGGGCACGTGTTCAGGCAAAGGGGGAAAGACCGGGCGGGACGACGCGTGGACGGCGGGCCGTCGAGGTGCGGCGCCATAAACGCGCCGCACGCGATGGAGGATCAGGACACGGGGTTCAGCATCGGACGCGACGGGTCCGGCTGGCGCTTACGGCTGCGGGATGCGCGCCGCGACGCCGACCCGAAGGCCGGCGGATTCGATCGTGCAGGCCCGAGCACGCAACGTGTCGGCCCGCACGCCACTGCGACGCTTCGATCAGTACTGCGCCTGATCCGTCGGATTCCTGAACAGCTGCTTCATCTCCGGCGACAGCGGATAGTTGAGGCTCACGCCCTTCGGCGGAATCGGCTGCATGAACCACTGGTCGTAGAGCTTCTCGGCCGCGCCCGAGGTCTGCAGCTTCGCGATCACGCCGTCGACCACGTGCTTGAACGCGGGATCGTCCTTGCGCATCATGCACGCGTAGTTCTCGTGGACGAGCGGCGTGCCCGCCACCGTGTACGCGCCCGGATTGCGGTCCTTCGCGATCTCGCCGTACAGCAGCGGCTCGTCCATCACGAACGCGACCGCGCGCCCGGTCGTGACGTTCATGAACGCTTCGGCATGGTCCTTCGCGCTGATGATCGTCATGTTCATCCCTTTCTCTTCGTTGAGCTTGCGCAGCAGCCGCTCGTCGGACGTGCCGGCCGTCGTCGCGACCGTCTTGCCGGCCAGGTCCGGGAAGTCCTTCACGCCCGAATCCTTGCGCGTGCTGAAACGGATCCCGTACAGAAAGATGCTGTTCGAGAACGCGGCCTGCTTCTGGCGCTCCAGCGTGTTCGTCGTCGAGCCGCACTCGAAGTCGATCGTGCCGTTCTGCAGCAGCGGAATCCGGTTCTGCGACGTGATCGGGATTTCCTTCACCGTCAGGTTCGGCGCCTTCAACTCGGCCTTGAGCGCGTCGATGATGCGCGCCGCGATGTCGCGCGAGTAACCGATGTTCTTCTGCTGGTTGTCCGAATACGAGAACGGCACCGACGATTCGCGGATGCCGAGCGACACGACGCCCGTGTCCTTGATCTTCTTCAGCGTGCCGGTGAGCGCCTGCGCGTGCGCGGCGCCCGCCAGCGCGCAGGACAACGCGACAGCCAGCCAACGGAAGCGGTGATCCATGCTTTTCTCCTGACGAAACCTTGATCGAATCGCGATCCTACGCCCGAAAAATTCGCACCGCATCGGGGAAAGCGTCAAGCGCCCTCCGTCAACGGCCACACCGCGCGCAATCGTTTCCGTGGCGCGCAAAAGCGCCCATGCCGCACGTTTCGCCGGGTCGGCCGCCTGCAATCTTGCACCCCATGAACGAATCACCCGTTCCAAACGCGTGTTCGTGCTGCAACCCAGCAACGCAATCGTTTGCGTCTCGCACCTTTTTCACACAAAACATATTCAAGAAGCCGCCTCATCAGCCGTTACCCAATGCATGGCGCGTCGCAGGAGCCCTGCGCGCGCCCGACAAAAAACAAGGTCCGGTGTGCGCCGGACCAGGCACCACCGCCGGCACGACGGTTATCTCCGAGGATCGACTTTCAACATGAAAGCCAAACGTTTCAATTTCGCGCTGGCCCGTTCGGCCCATGCGCGCATGCTCGCCGGCATGCTGTCCGCCGCCGCCCTACTCCCGATCGCCGGCTGCGGCGGAGGCGGCGGCGGCGGCGACGGCAGCAACCCGTCGCCGACCAACACGGCACCGGCCCCGACGCCGGCCCCCGCGCCCGCTCCGACGACCCCGCCCACCAATTCCGGCAGCAACGCGTGTACGTCGCAGCAGGCCGCCACGCAAATGGCCGCCCAGACCACGCCCGACGAGCCGCCGGTCGATCACCTGATCGTCAGGCTGAAGACGCTGACGGCCACGAACGCAAGAGCGGCCATCGACGACGGCATGCGGCTCGACGCGGTAATCCAGCGTTCGTTGACACGCTGGACGGCGCCGACGGCAACCGGCGCCGCGCGTGCGTATGCGGCCGCGCCGACGCCGCTGAACGTGCAGGTCGAGCGGACGGCCTCGAACGGCGCGGCCGTGCTTTCGCTCGGCCAGCGCGTCGCTGCCGCCGACGCGGCGGCGCTCGCGGAGGCCTTCGCCGCCGACGCCGACGTCGACTAT
This sequence comes from Burkholderia sp. BCC1993, assembly GCF_905339865.1. Classification (NCBI taxonomy): domain Bacteria; kingdom Pseudomonadati; phylum Pseudomonadota; class Betaproteobacteria; order Burkholderiales; family Burkholderiaceae; genus Burkholderia; species Burkholderia sp. BCC1993. The sequence continues at coordinate 23,694 of NZ_CAJPGZ010000015.1, forward strand.
GCGGAACCGGATCATCCGATGAAGGTCCGCGACACGCCGAGCGACCCGAGCTACGGCCAGCAGTGGTATCTGTCCGACCCGACCGCCGGCGCCGATCTGCCGCCCGCGTGGAACCAGACCAATGGCTCGCCGACCGTCGTGACGGCCGTGCTCGACACCGGCTATCGGCCGCACCCCGACCTCGTCGGCAACCTGCTGCCCGGCTACAGCTTCATCACCAGCGTCAACACCAGCAACAACGGCCTGTCGCGCGGCCCCGACGCGAGCGACCCGGGCGACTGGGTCACGCAACAGGAACTCGACAACGCGAGCGGCCCGTACTACCACTGCGAAAGCGAACCGAACACCAGCAGTTGGCACGGCACGCGCGTGATGGGCGTGATCGGCGCGACCGCCAACAACGGCATCGGCATCGCCGGCGTATCGTGGCTCGGCAAGATTCTGCCGGTGCGCGTGCTCGGCAAATGCGGCGGCGTGACGAGCGACATTGCCGACGCAATGCGCTGGGCGGCCGGCATTCCCGTCACCGGGGTACCGAACAACCCGACGCCGGCGAAAATCATCAACCTCAGCCTCGGCGGCGTCGGCACCTGCAGCAAGACGTTCCAGCAGGCGATCGACGACGTGAACGCGAAGGGCGTCACCGTCGTCGTCGCCGCCGGCAACGACGGCCTGTCGACCGGGCTCGACCAGCCCGCGAACTGCAGCGGCGTGATCAGCGTCGGTGCCAACGACGCAGCCGGCCGCCGCGCCTCGTTCAGCAACTTCGGCACCAACATCACGCTCAGCGCACCGGGCGTCAACATCCTGTCGACGGCCAACAGCGGCACGACGACGCCGGACGGCGACACCTACGGCCTGGCGAGCGGCACGAGCCTCGCGACGCCGCAGGTGACGGGCGTCGCCGCGCTGATGCTCGCGGTGAACGGCAACCTGACGCCCACGCAGATCCAGCAGAAGCTGAAGAGCGGCACGCACGCGGCGAAACTGGCGGCCAGTACGCCGTGCACCGCGTTGCCGGCAGGCTCGGGCATTCTCGATGCAGGAACCGCGGTCGCGTCGGCCACGCAGTAAGGTAAGCGGCCCGTTCTCGACGCAGGCAGCCGCGCGCAGGCCAATATGGCATGCGCGCGGCTTGTACGTTTTCTGCAGTCCGGCGGCCCGACTGTCCAGCATCGCGCCGATAACATTTCGCAAACATCTCCCGACAAAAGGGTTGACGCTTCGCACAACGAGCCTTTACCATCGCCCCCGTCTGATTACATGGAGTGTTCTGTGAACACCGATGCGAGTTGTAGTTGGTCCTCGACCAACTTGACTGCTGCCTGAGGAAACCGCGCAGAGCCTCGTCTTCTGCCGCATCCCGGGAAGCAGGATGCGGCGTCCTTCCGGCCTGACCGGCCAGAATCCCCCGCCGAATTTTTTCGATATCGCCGAATGTCCGCGCTGCGCAACCCTGCGTTGCAGCGTGCGTACGTTCGTGCTGCGCGCAGCGCAAGCTGCGTGCGTGTTCCGTTCGCGTGCCGGCCGGCCGCGCGCCCTCGTGCGTGCGCGGCTGCCGATCGCCCGTGCCGCCTACTCGCAACCGACAGGAGTGCAGATGAACTCGGACGACAGTAGTCGATTACCGCTCGCCGGTGCGACGCCGCGCATCGATCCTTCGGCCGCACTCCGCGCGCCGGCGAGCGTTCCCCCCTTCACCGATCCACAGCCGATCGCGCCTGACGCGACGCGGCGGGGAGCGCTCGTGCGTCGCTGACGTCACGGTCGCTCCCCGCCCGCCGCCTCGTGCGCAAGGAGCGACTCATGACACAACACAACACTTCGCAAACATCGCAAAAGAAACAGCGCGGCTTCATCAACGCCGGCCCCGGTCAGCAGAACGAACCGCGCAACATGCGCGCCGCGCAGGAAGCGGCCCGCCCGCTCGAAGAAACCTTCAAGTCGCTGCGCACCAGCACGCGCGGCCTCACCTACGACCAGGCCGCCGACCGCCTGCAGCACAACGGTCCGAACGAGATCGCGCACGACAAGCCGCCGCACTGGACGCGCCAGCTGCTGCACGCGTTCCACAATCCGTTCGTTTACGTGCTGCTGGTGCTGGCCACGATCAGCTTCTGCACCGACGTCTACTTCGCAGCGCCCGGCGATCGCGACTTCGTCGGGATGACGATCCTGCTGACGATGGTCACGATCAGCGCGCTGCTGCGCTTCGTGCAGGAGTTCCGGTCGCTGCGCGCGGCCGAAAAGCTCAAGGCGATGGTCCGTACGACGGCGACCGTGCAGCGCGCGGTGACCGACGTGTCCGAGCCCGCGCGCCGCGAGGTGCCGATGCGCGAAGTGGTGGTCGGCGACATCGTGTACCTGTCGGCCGGCGACATGATCCCCGCCGACGTGCGCCTGCTCGCGTCGCGCGACCTGTTCATCAGCCAGGCCGTGCTGACCGGCGAAGCGCTGCCGGTCGAGAAATACGACACGCTCGGCGCGGTCGCCGGCAAGTCGGCCGGCACGGGCAGCGCAGGCGCGACGGGCACGCCAGCCGCCGCGAACGGCGCGTCGAAGTCGCTGCTCGATCTCGAGAACGTGTGCTTCATGGGCACCAACGTGGTGAGCGGCACCGCGACGGCCGTGGTCGTCGCGACCGGCGAAGACACCTACTTCGGTTCGCTCGCGCGCAACGTCGTGAGCCACAAGCGCATCGAAACGAGCTTCGACCGCGGCGTCGCGAGCGTGAGCTGGCTGCTGATCAAGTTCATGTTCGTGATGGTGCCGATCGTGTTCATGATCAACGGCCTGACCAAGGGCGACTGGCTGAGCGCGCTCACGTTCGCGCTCGCGGTGGCCGTCGGCCTCACGCCCGAGATGCTGCCGATGATCGTCAGCGCGAACCTCGCGCGCGGGGCGATCGCGATGGCGCGTCGCAAGGTCGTCGTGAAGCGGCTGAACTCGGTGCAGAACTTCGGCGCGATGGACGTGCTGTGCACCGACAAGACCGGCACGCTCACGCAGGACAAGATCATCCTCGAGCATCATCTCGACCTGTCCGGCCACAAGAACGAGGACATCCTGCGGCTCGGCTGGCTGAACAGCTTTCATCAGAGCGGCCAGAAGAACCTGATCGACCTCGCGGTGGTCGCGCGCGCCGACGAGATCGGCGAGCGCGTGAAGCCGCAAGGCTACAAGAAGATCGACGAACTGCCGTTCGACTTCGTGCGGCGTCGCCTGTCGGTCGTGGTCGAGGACACGCACGGCACGCACCAGCTGATCTGCAAGGGCGCGGTCGAGGAAATGCTCGCGGTGTCGACCCACGTGCAGGACGAGGACGGCGTGCGCCCGCTCGACTTCGTCGCACGCAAGCGGCTGCTCGAACAGGCGAACGCGTACAACGAGGACGGCTTCCGCGTGCTGGTGCTCGCGACGCGCACGATCCCGCGCGGCGACGAACGCGAACAATACCGCACCGCCGACGAGCGCGATCTCGTCGTGCGCGGCTTCCTGACCTTCCTCGATCCGCCGAAGGAATCGGCCGCGCCGGCACTCGCCGCGCTGCGCGAGAACGGCGTGTCGGTGAAGGTGCTGACGGGCGACAACCCGACCGTCACGATGAAGGTCTGCCGCCAGGTCGGCCTCGAACCGGGCAAACCGATGCTCGGCGCCGAAATCGAGGCCCTCGACGACGCGACGCTCGCCGAGGTCGTCGAACGCACGACGGTGTTCGCGAAGCTCACGCCGCTTCAGAAGGCGCGCATCGTGAAGGCGCTGCAGGCGAACGGCCACACGGTCGGCTTCCTCGGCGACGGCATCAACGACGCACCGGCGCTGCGCGACGCCGACGTCGGCATCTCGGTCGACAGCGGCGCCGACATCGCGAAGGAAACGGCCGACATCATCCTGCTCGAAAAGAGCCTGATGGTGCTCGAGGAAGGCGTGATCAAGGGCCGCGAGACGTTCGGCAACATCCTGAAGTACCTGAACATGACCGCGAGCTCGAACTTCGGCAACGTGTTCTCGGTGCTCGTCGCCAGCGCGTTCCTGCCGTGGGAGCCGATGCTCGCGACCCAGTTGCTCGTGCTGAACCTGATCTACGACACGTCGCAGATGCTGCTGCCGTGGGACAAGATGGATCCGGAGTTCCTGAAGAAGCCGCGCAAGTGGGAAGCCGGCAACATCGGCCGCTTCATGCTGTGGGTCGGGCCGACGTCGTCGGTGTTCGACATCACGACCTACGTGCTGATGTGGACCGTGTTCGGCGCGGGCGCGATGTATCACCTGCACGGCGGTTCGGGCGGCCAGATCGTGATGAACTCGGGCTGGTTCATCGAGAGCCTCGTGTCGCAGACGCTCGTCGTGCACCTGCTGCGCACGCAGAAGATCCCGTTCCTGCAGAGCACGGCCGCGCTGCCGGTGCTGCTGTCGACGTTCACCGCGATCGCGATCGGCTGCTGGCTGCCGTTCTCGCCGTTCGCGGATTCGCTTGGCTTCATGCACCTGCCGGGCACCTACTGGCTGTGGCTCGCGGCGACGATGGTCGGCTACATCCTGCTCGCGCAGATCGTCAAGACGATCTATGTGCGTCGCTACAAGCAGTGGTTCTGATTGCCTCCGAAACGACGGCGTGCCGGCCCGCGCGGGCCGGCCGCCCACGACGCAACAACGGTGACTTCATGAAAAGAATGCTTTCGCTCGCGGCCGCGAGCACCCTCCTCGCGCCGTTGTACGCGTACGCGGCCCATCCGCTCGTAAGCGACGACACGGGTACGCAGGGCGACGCGAACTGGCAGTTCGAGTTCAACGGCGAGGAAACCTCGAAACAGGATGAAAACGGCCGCCATCAATTGTGGAACGCGACGCTCACGCGCGGGTTCGGCGAGCACGTCGATCTCTACGTGAACGCGCCTTACACGCATCTGCAAACGCGCACCGACGAACACGGCGCAGGCATCGGCGACGTCGAGATCGGCATGAAGTGGCGCTTCGTCGAACGCGGGCCGCTATCGCTTGCGCTGAAACCGACGGTGACGATGCCGACCGGCAACGACAGTCGCGGGCTCGGCACAGGACGCGTCGGCACCGGCGCCACGCTGCTCGCGCAAGCCGACGTCGCGCGCTTCTCGCTGCTCGCGAATGCGGGCCTCGCGTACCAGCCGAACCGCCAGGGCGACCTGCGCTCGGTCTGGGCCGTGTCGGCCGCGGCGCTCTACAAGGCGACCGACAAGGTGCAGCTCGTGGCCGACATCGGCCTGTCGCGCAACACCGAAAGCACGGCTGGCGCGAATCCGGCGTTCGTGATTGCGGGCGCGATCTACTCGCCGAAGCCCTGGCTCGATCTCGACGTCGGCTACCGGCATGGGCTGAACGACCAGACCTACCGTCATTCCGTCATGGGTGGGGTGACGGCGCGGTGGTGATGCCGTGCCGCTGCGGCCGACGCAGCATGTCGAACCGCAATATCACGGGTCGCCTTCGGGCGACCCGTTTTTTCATCCGCGGTCGCTCGCACCGAACAGTTGCGTGCACACGGCGCGCCCCTCTTCGGTCAAGGCGGCGCTGCCGGTGCCGTCGTCGTTCAGCGTCGTCGCGCTCAGGCCGGCGGCGTCGAGCTGCGTCAGCACGCGGCGCAGCGTGCTCATCGGCAATTGCGTGCGCTTCGCGATCTTCGGCAGCGACCACGTTTTGCCGGACGGATCGGTCGCGGCTTCATGCAGCGTCGCGAGCGTCGCAACGAGTGCGGGATCGAGCGGGGAGTCATCGGGTTCTGAAGTCATCGGTTCGGGTTCGTGAGCCGGCGCCGGGCCGGCATTCGGGCGGAAGGCGATCGCGGACACTATACGCCCGGTCATGCGCCCTTGATCGCGGCGCGCATGAACGACACGAAACGCGTGGTCACGGGATCGTCGCGGCCGGACAGCCACGCGAGCCCGACGCGCCATTTCGCGTCCCTGCCGGCGAGCGGCAACACGGTCGCGTCGCGCAGCAGGTACTGCGCGTGCGACGGAATGAACGCGACGCCGACCCCGGCCGCGACCGACGTGAGCACCGATTGCACGTCCTCCGCCTGCTGCGTGACCTGCGGCACGAAGTGCCGCTCGACGCACCACCGGTCGATCTGCGCGGCGAGCCCGGGGCCGCGTGCGCGCTGCAGCGCGATGAAGCCGATCTCGTTGAGCACGTCGAGATCGGCCGGCACCCGCTTGAAGCCGAGGTGCGGCGGAACCGCGAGCGCGAGCGCCTCGTCGATCACCTTGAACGACGACAACCCTTCATCCGACGGCAAACGCAGGAACCCGGCGTCGAGCTTGCCGGCGCGCAGCCGACGGGTTTGCTCGGACGATGACAGGTCGCTCAGCGTGACCGCGACACCCGGATTGCGGCGCCGGAATTCCGCGACGAGTTTCGGCACGAGCGTCAGCACGGACAGGCAGATGCCGAGCCGCAGATGGCCGCGTTGCCCGCTGGTCGCCTCCCGTGCACGCGCGAGGATTTCGTCGGCATCGCGCACGAGCGCCTGTGCGTCGGGCAGGAAGCGTTCACCGAACGGGGTCAGCTCCGCGCCATGCCTGCCGCGTTCGAACAGCTTGCCGCCGAGGCTCGCCTCGAGCGCGCCGATCTGCTTGCTCAGCGCCGGCTGGCTCATGTGCAACGTGTCGGCCGCGCGGCTGAAATGGCTGAGCTCGGTGACCGTCAGGAAGGTGCGCAGCAGTTTCAATTCCATTCTTAAAAGGAATCGTATCGATCGAAACATTCATTTTACTGATCGAATGGCGTAACGTTCAATACGGACATGCCCTTCCCGGAATTCACTGTCATGTCTCTTGATCAAGCGGCCGAGTGCTCGGCTGATACATCGTGCGATGCCGTCGTCACGGCCGATGCACGCGCAACGAAGCATCGTGCCGGTCACAGCGACGGACGCAGCCGCCGTTTTCGCATCGGCGATGCGATCGAAGACGCGCCGGCACGCACCGTGACGGGTTCGATCGCGATCAGCTTTGCGGTAGTGTCGCGGCGGAACTGGCCGCGCTGAACCACGCCACCTACTGCGGTGTGCCCCCGTCGAACATTCATCGTCATCGGTTTGTAGCGTCGTACCGCCATCTCCAGCGTTGCGCGGCAACGACGACATTCGGCCACGTGCATCGCGATCCCCTCAAGGTTCTCTTGATGGATGCTGATCTGCTCGTCGGTCGACACGAACGGTGAATTCGGGCCGCCGTCCTGCCCGCGACCGGTAGTCACCGGCGAAGCGGTGCTTCGTCTTCAATCCGCGATGGGTCGAATCCAGGCAAACCGGTCCATGCTTTCGACTGCGTCGCGCAAAGCGCGACTACGGCCCGGCACCGCATGTAATTCGTCATGTTGGGACATGTACGACAAAGATATGTGACCGGCAGTACGAAATCGAGAAAGCCGTTTCGGATTCACCGATCGTGGAATTGGAATTCCCCGAGTCGATCGACGGTTTTTTTCGTCAAGCGGTTATCATGGCAACGTCAGACGTTAGCGTGCCCGACACCATTCAGCGCAACCGAAACAGTCGGCGAATATATCGGTTCGCCGCCTTGCAGGTTCATCACTTCACGCAATGGATCAACTGCTTCCGCACTACGAACGAGAACTCGCGCTACTGCGCCGATCGATTGGAACCTTCGCGACACGCTATCCCAAAATTGCCGTTCGCCTGGGGATTTCCGGCGACCATTCCGAAGATCCCCATATCGAACGGATGTTGCAGTCGTTCGCCCTCCTCGCCGCGGATATAGGCAATCGGCTCGACGACAACTATCCTGAATTTGCCGAAGCGCTCCTCGGCATGCTGTATCCCCAGTATCTTCGAGCGGTTCCGGCATGCGCAGTTGCCCAGTTCGATGTCTCGGACATGTTCGACAAGCTCACCGAACCATCGCTTATTGCCCGCGACACGGAACTCGCAAGCAAGGTAGAAGACTGCCGTTTCCGCACCGTATATGACGTCACGCTGGCGCCTGTGCGCATTTCGGCAGCGCGCTACGCATCGGCTACGGCGGCTCCCTCCGACGTCGTGCTGCCTCCCGGTACGACCGGCCTGCTCTCCATCACCTTCGAGGTTGCGCGGCCCGACTTTCGCATCGAAGCCGTCCCCAGCCCGTTGCGCATCCATGTCAACGGCACCCGCGAGGTCGTCGGTGCAGTAATGGACACGATGACGATGCGCACGGTTGCGGCCTTCGTCGAAAACATCGAACGTCGCTGGTCAATGCTGCCCACACCGCCGCTCACCGCCGTAGGCTTCGATGGCGCCGAGAAACTGATCGACGAAGACGACGGGCCGCCGGCCCTGCGGCTACTGAGCGAATATTTTGCGTTTCCGAAGAAATTCGATTTCATTGACGTCGACCTCGCCGCGCTCGCGCATGCGGCAGGTTCCGGCCAGCAGCTCACATTGCATCTCGCGATTTGTGGCGTTCATCCGGATTCGTGGACGGCACAGCGACTGAAAAATCTGTCGGCGGACAATCTGAAGCTCTTTTGCACGCCGATCGTCAACCTGTTTCGGCTTACGTCGCTACCAGTCAAGCGGAATCCGATCACGGACACGTACCCCGTGCAATCCCAGAATACGGATGCCGCCGGCGTCGAAATCTGGTCCGTCGACGCGGTCCGCACCACCACGAGCCGATCCGGTGCGAACATCATTCATCCGTTCACGTCGCTCATGCACGGCAGTTCCGCCAAACCGGCCGGTCCCTATTGGGTTCTCAAGCAACACAACGCCGCCTCGCCATCGGGAAAAAAGGAAACCGCGCTGAGCCTGGTCGAACTCGACGGCCAACCGGCGACCGACACCGGGATCGAGCAGATAACGGCGGATGTCTCCTGCTCGAATGGCAGTCTCCCTCGCGCGATGCGGGCCGGAGCCGAGGACGGTGATCTGGTGAACGAACAGGGAACGATGGTTTCACGCATCGTGATGCTGGACGCACCGACGGAAGTCGCACGATTGTCGAAGGAAGGTGATGCGGCTTGGCGGCTCATCACGCAGTTCGCCCCGCACTCGATCGAATTGACCCGCACCGGGCTCGTGGAACTAAAGCGCCTGTTCCGCCAATTCGCTGCTCACTCTGCGGGATACGCGAACCTGCTCGACGGACTGACGAATCTGAGCCATCGCGTCAAGCGGCTCTGGCTTCCGGGAGAGCCGATGCCGAGCTTCGTGCGAGGTCTCGAAGTGACGTTGACGGTCGATGAGCAAGCGTTTGCCGCCGCCAGTCTCAGCACATTCATCGTCGTGATGGATCACTTCTTCGCCGTACATGCGCCAGTGACGAGTTTCGTCCAACTTGTCGTGATGTCGGCTAACACAGGCGCGGAAATTCGACGTTGCACGCCGCGGCCAGGCACAATCATGCTCGCCTGACTGCCTGCCCCGAAGCCTCAACGATCAAGTCGCGCCGCAATTCGTCCAGGTCACGTAAGGCTCGAAATCAGGTGACAGCCGCAGGTCGCCCGGTGACCGTGCCGGGCAATCGGAACACCGTTATCTGTCATCGATTCGTCACCCTCCTCGATCAAATTCGGTTTGACGTCTGGGTGTTGGGGGCAGGATACCTCGTCGCCCTTGCGAGCAACGAAACGGCCGTCGAAACGCATCGTCGATGAACCGGTGATCACCTTGCCGCCGTGGTCGGTGTCGTCACCGATGCGGATGAGATTCATCATCGTCGATTGCCTTACGGGCGGTAGCGAAAGTAGTGAATGCCATATTCGAGGTCTCGAGTCTCCGGCTTCATCTGCTTCGACGAGCGCACGAGATTGATCCTACGTACATCGCTCCAGCCGTAGCACGAGAAAATGACCTCAGCCAGTCTAGCAACGTGCTTCATCTTCAGATAGGCGCGATAAAACAAGATCCAGAATATCAATAGAGAAAAGGCACCTGCACCCCCCAAGACTATTATGAGAGTCGCCCTATCGATACCATCGGCGTCACGTGACAACATGAAGCACATTAGGGTGTATATCGGCACAAAAAACCACATCATAATCTTCATCAGCCACCGATAAAGGGCCGTCCTCCCCCTCGTCGCATGCGGATACACTGCCACCACATCGTCCCGAACTCTCCGTATTGAATAGGTAAAGTACCTGCCACACGGCCTCAATTCGGCAACTATCTCGACCTCATCACCCTCTTTCATCGGCATTTTCCAGAGCCATCCCTCGACCAGCTTGCCGTCCAGTTCAAACTCCACCCAGTCCGCCTCTTCTTCTGAGTTCGCTGAAGACTGAATCAACCCGATTGCATATGCACCAATGCCAGCCAACGCTGCACCGGCCGCCGTCGCTTGTATGTAGGCGTGCTGTGCTTCACTCAAGACGAAGTCTTGCTGGCGACGCCGGCACTTCAGCTTGCTGATCGTGCCTCGCAGCACCTGGACCGCATATTCTCGCTCAGAACTCATGCCATCTCCGCCATCCACCCCTCAAGGCCGATAACGAAAGTAGTGAATGCCATATTCGAGGTCTCGAGTCTCCGGCTTCATCTGCTTCGACGAACGCACGAGATTGATCCTACGTACATCGCCCCAGCCGTAGCACGAGAAAATGACTTCGGCCAATTTAGCAAAGTGCCTCATCTTCATATAAGCACGGTGAAATAGTATCCAGAAAATCATTAGAGCGGCGACGCCGGTTACGCCGAGGAATATTACAAGCGTCGTTCGCTCAACACCATCGGCGTCGCGGAATAGTAGAATGCACAACAACCCAAAAATAGGGACAAATAGACTCAGCATGATCTTCATCAGCCATCGATAAAGTGCTGACCTCCCTCTCGCTGCGTGCGGATACACTGCCACCACATCATCACTGATCCGTCGGACGGAGTAGGCAAAGTATCGATCCCGTGGCCTCAACTCAGCAACAATCTCGACCTCATCACCCTCTTTCATCGGCATTTTCCAGAGCCATCCCTCGACCAGCTTGCCGTCCAGCTCAAACTCCACCCAGTCCGCCTCTTCTTCAGAGTCTGCTGAAGACTGAATCAACCCGATTGCAAATGCCCCCATGCCCGCCAACGCCGCACCGGCCGCCGTCGCTTGTATGTAGGCGTGCTGTGCTTCATTCAAGACGAAGTCCTGCTGGCGACGCCGGCACTTCAGCTTGCTGATCGTGCCTCGCAGCACCTGGACCGCATATTCTCGCTCAGAACTCATGCCATCTCCGCCGTCCGCACCTCAAGGCCGATAGCGGAAGTAGTGAATGCCATAGTCGAGATCTCGCTTCTCCGGCTTCATCTGTTTCGACGAACGCACAAGATTGATCCCGCGCACATCGCTCCAGCCATAGCATGAGAAAATGACTTCAGCCAGTCTAGCAAAGCGTTTCATCTTCAGATAGGCACGGTGAAATAATATCCAAAAAACAAGTAACGAAAAAATCCATGCGGCGGCCATTACTAAGATATGCGTATTTAAATCAACTCCCGCGTGATCGCGGGACATCAGGACCGTTACAATGCCACTGCAAAACACCCACGTAGTCAACATGATCGTCATCAGCCATCGATAGAGTGCTGACCTACCTTTTGTCGCGTGCGGATAAACCGCGACAACATCATCATTGACCCTTCGGATCGAGTAGGCGAAGTAGCGATCACGCGGCCTCGGTTCGGCTACGATCTCCACCTCGTCACCCTCTTTCATTGGCATCTTCCAGAGCCATCCCTCGATCTGCTTGCCGTCGAGTTCAAACTCCACCCAGTCCGCCTCTTCTTCGGAGTTCGCTGAAGACTGAATCAACCCGATTGCATATGCACCCATGCCAGCCAACGCTGCACCGGCCGCCGTCGCTTGTATGTAGGCGTGCTGTGCTTCACTCAAGACGAAGTCTTGCTGGCGACGCCGGCATCTCAACTTGCTGATCGTGCCTTGAAGCTTCTGAACTGCATATTCACGCTCCAGACTCATGCCATCTCCGTCATTGCCTTATCGAAGTCTTTTTCCTGCTGCGTCATGCCCGAATATCTCTCCACACTGTGATCTTTCACCCGCAGAATAGCCTCCCGCCCGGTGCCAAATGCGCATCGAGAGCACCACGACTCCAATTCGTCCGGAGTGAGGGCATCAGCAAGTATTTGCAGTGCAAACAACCCAATCGCCGCTTCCCACGTAATCAACATGCTAACCGCTCGGAGCGAAGCAAGCATTGCCACTCGCGGCGCAACGGTCTCAACCGCCATGATGACGACTCGACTCCCGGACCGGGCTGCCAGTTTCTTGAACAGCGGCGCAGCAGTACTAATAGCGTCGATCACAAAGGCCGTACCGCTCGCTACCCCGATTCCCGCCTTCACGAACAACACTGCCATCACATCGTATTGACCGGCCTTTTCCTTCTTGCTACCTGCTCCAGCATCCAACCAAGCCGCCGCAAACGCCCCAGCTCCCGACAAAAAGCCCCCCACCATCTTCCAACTCATCGTCCGAACAGCCTTCTTCAGCGCCCCGTAATACGGAGTCATCGTGATTGTGATGATCGATGCACTGAGCGATGCGCCCGACTTGATCAGCTTGGTGTTGGTATCTTCGTCCTTGGACTCCGACAACAGATGCCAGAAGTTCACCAACTCACACAGCGCAGCAATCACCGCGATGCGACCGAGACGAAGTTCCTTCATCGCGTTCGCGTCCTTGTCGGCCTTCAACTTTTCCCATACCTCATACAACTCGGTGGCCGGGTTTGGCCCCGCCTTCGTCGACGCCGTTAACACGGTTCGCGCCGTACGAAAGCGCTGCAAAATTTCGCTTCGACTCACTTTGTCATACAGGGCTTGCTTGCGGACGAGTGTCAGCGCGTCTTCGACAGGTATGCCCGCTCGCTGGAGAAACAGCGTCTGAACAATCTTCTCACCGACAAAATCGCCCAACTTATTGATTCGGAGTTTTTCGAAGACTCGATCACCAATATTCATGAGCAGAACGTCACGCCCTTGCTCCTTGTACATTGCTCCCAAGTACGAGATCTTCGCCGGGTTTGTCTCGAGCGCCAATTTCGAATATTTCTTATAGTAGTCGGTCAGTTTGCCGATGTACTTCACTGCCGTTACGACATATTTGACACCATCGTCTTCCAGCGGCTTATCCTTGTGCTCCAACGCGCTGGCGAGCAGTTTCTCAAGCTCCTCGCGCCCAGCTGGATGGTTCATGGCAACCGCCCGCCACACTATGCTTTCCTTGTCCGTCGGCTTCCAGCGCCCGACCAGATCATCGAGAATCGTAAGTCCTTTGGGCGTTGACCCCAGCCCGTCGATTGCCATTGCAACCACAACCTCGAATTCGAAGCTGTCACTAAGATCGTCGCAGTAATAGTCCTCCAGCGTGTCCGAAAGAAGTTTCGCCCGCAACCATTTTCCGACATCGTTGCTGCGCGTTTCCTGCAATTGGAACACCGTGTCTTGCAATTTCTTGTATGGCTTGCGGAAGTCCTCGATCCGCTTGCGCTGAAGCCGGGCTTCGTACCTAGACCATTCGGACTTCTGCATTCTGTCCAGATTGCGATCATGGAACCCGGGTTGCGCTTTCGCATACTCACGCGCTTCGTCCATGATCTCATCGCGGTACTTGCCAAGGTAGGGCGCGCTTGAACTCGCGCTGCCCGCGCGACTAAATCGGCCAATCTGGATAAGACGCGTCTGATAGCTCCCCGGAATGTTATTGACAGCCATCCAGTCAAGATCGTCATAATACGCATTGATCTCTTGGGCACGCGCCGCATCCGCGCCCGCCAGCGCTCTGGTGCGTTGCGCGGCCAAACCCGCGCGGGCTGTCGCCGAGCCGAGCGGTGTCATCGCATGCGCCTCTTTCGCCATGGCCTCCTGAGTGGCGAGGTTCTGTTTCGTACGCGAATCGACGATACGTTTGGCCGTGTCGATGTCGTTCAGGGCCATCACTTTCATGCCGAGTTCCTGCTGCGACCCATATCGGTCAAGCCAGGACACCGGGTCGTTTCGAAAGCCGTTCAGTTCGTGAACGTTGCCAACCGCATCCCACAAAGCGAACAGCATTGGGGGATAGGTCGACGAAGTAGCCCCGCCTCCACCTGCATCCGTTTTTCCAACGTGGCCCATCATTTTCACAAGCGACTGGCTCGCCGATGCTGGCGATGCCTGCCGAATGTTCAAAGGATAACGCGACACCTCACGGGCAAGCAGATCTTCTCGATAGCTACCATCGTCTGCAGTAAAGCGCTGCTTGTCGTCAAACAGGCCCAACTGTTTTGCATCCAGGCCCGGCATGTATTCGAGTACATCGTTAACTGACGACTCCGTTGCAACGACCGCGTGGCCTGTCCCATCCTTTCCGGTAGCGATCCATTTTGACGGCTCGATCCATTGCATGCGTTGTTCACGCAAGTCTACGTAAACCTCGTATTTATCGAAAGTTCGTGGATGCCATGCAAGTTGCGAGAATGCGATATAGACCTTGCCCGTACACAGTTCGGGTTGCTCGATCGCGATGACGTCCATCGGTACGGCGATGGCACACTGTGCACAGTTCGGATGGGTCGTCGGAACCGACGGCAGCGGTCGCGACTGCTTCCATAACCTACCGTCTTCAGTCACCTTGTATGCCTCCCAGTAATTGGTACCACGTGCACCTACCGGGTAGAAAAGATAGAGCCAACCGTCGCGCAAAGTCCGGAGGCCATACTGATGCTCGGTGAGGCTGACGTTCGTCACACGGTCGCCGACGATGCCGGCGGGCATCTTGGCCTTTACCGTTTTGGGCAGGACGGTGTACCGCACCGGCAAGATCGGCAGCCCCGTTTTCTCACAGTTGGCACATTTCTGGTTATTTGCTGCCATACGCTCTCTTCGTATCGAATTCAGGCAATTTTGCCAACACCAATCAACGGAACGACGAAGCGCTCAATCGCTCGTACCAGGCACCGTCTCGAATTTCCGCGACATCTTGTTCTGTCAATACACCAACGGCTGCCGTATAAAACTTATCTGGCGCTCTCGCGCCCAAAAGCTGCAGCACTTTCGGATGTAGATCGAACTGCGGATGCCATGTCAGCGCATTCTCAATGAATGCCACGCGATCGTCCCGGTCAAAGAGTCCATAGTGCTCCGCACGCTCGGCGGCAGCGACTGCCGCAGCAACTTCGGATGATTCCGGTTGACGTTCAACCTTCATGGCATACAACGCAAGCGCTCTATTGACCAATCCGTGACGATGAATCTGCTGCCATTGCTCCGTCGTCAACGAAAGATCAGCACGTGACCCTGCCGACACACTGTACGTGCGAGGTTTGGCGCCCGCGTCGAGCGCATGCCATACCGTTACCGGCCCCAGCAGCGCCTGCTGTTGCTCTTGTGAAAGCACTGGCCAGATCAAACTGAGTGCTCGCGTATCATAGAAGCGCAGCACAGACGGCAGCCCGTCCTCGTTGTACTGTAGAACGTGGCGGCCCCAATGCTCGGCGACCGCATCCAACGATGCCTCACTGGCGAGCCATCCACCGACACGCTGCCCCAGTCCTTCGGCCATTGACATCGGGCGACGATCCTCGAAGGCAATCTTCACACTCTCCGCCAAAACTCCAGCGCCTTCGGGCGTAGCAAGGTCCAAGTCGACAAGATATGGCCGGTGACTGTCGGGAAACGCGTCGTGCCTGATCTCCACGATCGCACGCGTCAATTCCCGGAACCGCTCGGCTTCCTCGTCGTCATTTGTGAAATCCCGCTGGCTCGGATCGACGACGAGATAACAGTGCATCTCCGGCCGCTTGCTGAAATATGTGCGCAAGCTGCTGACAGCCGCAGCTATCGCGGCGGCCTCCCGGGATTCGTCCACACCTGGCGCGTCTGAGTTGTCCATATCCATTACTCCAGCACAACGCTCGATGCGCTATCTGCGGACGCCGAAGCTGTCTTCCAGGCACACCCCTTCGGCACGCTGGCAATCGGCGAAGGAAGGCGCATCGACGATGCGCCCGGCTTATCCCACGACGCACACTTTTCCAGAATCTGGCCACTGGTGCCGTTCTCGATCAGGTCAGGCGTGATCTTGATATACGAGCCGCCTGCACCGATCCAGATTTCTTTCTCTGCCGAGATAACAACTTTCCCGTTCGAACTGGTAATCGTCACGTCATTGAGCGCCGAGAGCTTCATTTCGTCGCTCTGCGCCTGGATCTCGACCTTTCCCTTGGACGCAAACAGCTTGATCCCAGCGTTCTGCGCAAACAGACTGATCTTCTCCATCACGCTCGCGATCAGCGATTTTCCCGCCGCCACGTGCACGCTCTTGCCACTGACGATATTGACCTGCTGGTTCGCCGTGACCTGCGCCGACTCTTGCGTCGACAGCCCCACACCTGCAGGACTCGCCATCAGCATGATCGGCGTCGAAAAGCCATTCGCATTGCCCGTGCCGCCACCGCCCGTGCGACCGCCGCTGCCAGCGCCGCCGCTCACGCTATAGTGCGTCGCGTCGGTGAACTTTTTAAGCGCATCCTGCCCCTCTTGCAGGCTCTCAGCCTGGTTCGCCGAACTCGCCTGCGACGTCAAATCAACAACGGTTTCCGCGCTGGCTAACTGCTCGGACGCAGCCGTTACGTTCAACGGCTGGTTCGTCGCTGTCGGATGGGTAGATACGAACAAGCCCTGCCCCGCCCGAATGGCACCGTAGGCGTCCGATTTGAGATCGAAACCACTGCCGAGGAACGCGCCGCGCGTATTGTCCGTCTGCTGGATCAGGTATCCGAGGTGCAAGTGAGACTGATAACTGCTCGAGTAAAGGTGGACCCGATTCTGCTGCGTCGAGTCGTCCATTACGAGCTGGTTGTAGCCGGTGCCGCCATACTCGCGCGAGCGTTGACCGGACAGCAAGCCGTTCGTGTGCCACACCGGCTGCGTCGCGCCCCCGTACATCCTCGCGATAATGACAGGCCTGTCACAGTCGCCTTCCATGAAACCGACGACCACTTCGTCGCCCTTGCGTAGCGGTTGAATCCCCCCACGGTTCGAACCCGCATCAAGGAAGGTCGGGCGCACCCAACACGACGCACGTTCATCCTGGCCGTTGCGGCGGTTCCAGTGGAACCACACCTTCACGCGGTTCAGCGAATCCGTATAAACCTCTTCTCCGCCGGGCCCCGCGACGATCGCGTTCTGCAACTGCATGACCGGCTTCTTGTGCTCGAACGGGCTGCGGAACGGCACGTTGCGTGGCTGCGCTTCAACAGTCACCTGAAAGAAACCTTCGCCACCATCCGCGTGGCTCACCGTCGCACCCACCTTCGCTTCCGCGATTTCCGCAGCCAGGCCGTCGGGAAAATCCCCCACCTCATCCAGACCGGGCAGATTATTGCGAATCAGCCAGTCCACCCCGAGCAACACGAATTCACGATCCGGCTGGCTTCCGGCGTCATGGACCGGATGGCCGTGCAATTCGAAGCGCCGCCCGGGCATCGCGCAGCGCAAGCCGCCCACTCCGTGGAAGCGCTTCATTCGCGACTTCCTCTCCTCGAGTCGGATCTGCGCGAGGCGCTCGCCCTGCTCACGGTCCGACCACATGTATGCGCCCGGGTAGTCGTAGACCTCGCCATCCGTCGGCAACTCGCTCTGCGTATCGGTGACGCCTTGAACCTGCCGCGGAAGATCAGGTCGCTTGTAGTCGAACGAGCGCGATGTCAGTTGAGCACTTTCGATCTGAAGCTGCTCCTTCCACTGCACGAATCCGTCCATTTCACCACTGAACCCGGTGTGACTGAACTCGACAATGGACTGCCTCAGTTGCGGGACGAAATAGACGTCGTCCGTCAGGACCATCATGTGCGACCGGCCGTTGTCCGCCTGCTCGAAGTACGGAAACACGCCTACTTCTTCGAGGCTGCGGTGGACGAAGTTCAGGTCATATTCCCACTGCACTCGATTCGAATAAGACGGCAGCGGCTTGTGAAGATCGTAGCGGAACGCGCCGCGCGCTTGAGGATGCTCGTTGAAGACGTCGCTCAGAATCTGCTCGCCGTTCTGCTCCTGCCAGTCGCGCATATCGCGACGCAGCCGCAAGAAATAGAGCCAGGACGAGAATGCCAGCTTGTAATAGGTCAACGTCCCATCGAATCCCAACCGGCTGAATCTGTGAACGTAACCGTGGATCGGCATGTACGTGCCGTCGGTCTGTTGAATCCAAAGCGTGACGGGTTTGCCAAGCAGCGCGTTGAGTTCGATCTGACTGCCGCGCGGCGAAACCGCATCAACCACGAATTCATAATCGCGGCCCAGCTCGGCCGTTCCTTTTACGTAGAGCGGCAATAACCAATCGACGCCAAGCGGCGTGTCGAGTTTGACTAGACGATTGTATTGCGCGTTGCCCAGACGCAACGTCTTATAAAGTACGGTGTGGCCCATGCAGCTTGCCCTTGGTTTGGTATTCAGGTGGGGTTTCTGCCGAGGGCTGATTATAAATGTCTTTCCGAACAACACGACAGTGCTGAGCGCCTACCCACTAATCTCAATAAATTTACAGCTCAAAAAGGTAACATTTACCAACACAATCCAATTAGGTAATTATTGCCATTCGGTGTAGTCCATAACTTTGAGTCACATATCATTTCCCTGAGCATGGCCCGGATACGGCTGCTCCGCTGACAGCCAAGGAACAGCATGAATCCACGTGCATCACGCATCATTGCGCGCACATCCATCGTCATCGCCACGCGATCGACCTTATAATTTCCCGCACCCGCTGACCGCCCACGCATTTCGCGCCGCCGCAACGCGCGTGAAAAGGAGACTTTCGCTTGACCGGCCTCATCGCGCGCCTGCCTCGTGCCCGGACCACCCTGCTCATCGCCCTCTCGTTCCTGACACTTGCGTTCGCAACGAACGCGTCGGCGCAGCGTGCGCAGCCGCATCGCACAGCGGCGCCCCATGCGCATGAGAAAGTCATCAAGAAACAACCCGCCCACCGCAAGCACAAGGCCGTCAAGCACCGCCGCCCGCGCGTGACGCATCATGCGGTCAAGCGTCACGCGGCGCCCGCACCGCAGCACAAGCGCGCGAAACGCACGAACGCGGTTCGCCCGCGCCCCGCCGCGCAGCCGCGCCTGCTCGCGAGCTGCGGCTACAGCCCGCGCGCGGTGAGCTCGCTACATTCGCGCGCAGCCTACGTGCTCGACGTCGACTCCGGCACGCCGCTGCTGGCCCGCAACGCAAGCACGGTGCGGCCGATCGCGTCGATCTCGAAGCTGATGACCGCCGTCGTCGCACGCGACGCGGACCGGCCGCTGAACGGCGTGCTGCGCGTCACCTCTCGCGATCGCGACACGATCAAGTTCACCGGTTCGCGGCTGCCGATCGGCGCCGAACTGTCGCGCCGCCAGATGTTCCATATCGCGCTGATGTCGTCGGAAAATCGCGCGGCCGCCGCGCTGAGCCGCGACTATCCGGGCGGCCGTGCCGCGTTCGTAAAGGCGATGAACCGCGAGGCGCGCCGGCTCGGGATGCGCCATACGCATTTCCGCGAGCCGACCGGCCTGTCGCCGCACAACGTGTCGACCGCCGAGGATCTCGCACGGCTCGTCGGCGCGGCCGCGCAGGATCCGCTGATCCGCTTTTTCTCGACGGACACGTCGACCACCGTGCAGGCCGGCGACGGCGAGCTGCTGTACGTGAACTCCGATCCGCTCGTGCGTAACGGCCGCCTGCCGATCCGGCTGCAGAAAACCGGCTTCATCAACGAATCGGGGCACGGCGTCGTGATGCGCATGCGCGTGAAGGGCCGCCGCGAAACGATCGTGCTGCTCGGCGCGCCGACCCGCGCCGGCGTGTCGAGCGATGCGCTGAAGATCCATCGCTGGCTCACCTGCTCGATCCAGTAAACGCGACGCGCGCGGCCGGCACATTCATCCACGAAGGAGCAATGCCATGCAGGACGAATACCGTTTCAACGCGTTCGGACGCCTGCTCGCCGTCGTGCGGACGAACGGCCGCTGGACCGTGTTCGATCTCGGCGCCGAAGGCAAGCGGCGACCGGCCAACCTGCACGTTCCGTCCGCGCTCGCCGCGGACGAACTCGCGCAATATCTCGGCGACCTGCTGCACGAGAATGCGTCGCCGAAGTACAACGACGTCGTGCCGGTGCCGGTGCCGGTTCCGTTGCCGCGCCGCACGTAGCGTCCGGCCGTACACCGCCCACGGTCCGACAATCGGCGGTTGCCGAGCCTCCGCCCGCGGTTCCTCCCCCCGGCCTCGCCGACGCATCGTGCGTCGGTGCGTCGATGCGTGGTGCGTCGTACGTCATGCGCCGCGCATCACGAACGCCCGCCAAACTAGACAGTTAAACTTGCAAGTTTAACTGTCGTGTTCTATGATCCGCCGCATGACTCCGCCACGCACACCCCGCATTTCCGCCGACACCGTCGCCGCCGACTTGACCCTCGCGGTCGGCCAGCTGATTCGGCGGCTGCGCGCCGAGATCGAATCCGAAGGGCTCGGCATGTCGCAGACGAGTGCGCTCGCGCGGCTCGAACGACAGGGGCCGATGACGACCGCCGATCTCGCGCGCGCCGAGGCGATGAAGCCGCAGTCGATGAAGGCGATTCTCGCGAGTCTCGAGGAAGACGGGCTCGTCGAACGCGAGCCGCATCCGACCGACGGCCGCCAGATCCTGTTCCTGCTGACCGCGGCCGGCCTGGCGGCACGGCGCAAGCGCGACACCGCGAAGCACAAGTGGCTCGGCACCGCGATCGAGAAGCTCGACCCCGAAGACATCCGCACACTCGCCGCCGCGATTCCGCTGATCCGACGCATCGGCGAGCAGTGACCCCGCATGCGTGCCGCGCGGCATCCGTGCGGCACGCGTCCCCTCTCCCTATGCACGGAGCATCCGCATCATGAGCACAACCCGTCTCGACACGCATACGGCACTCGTCGTCATCGACCTGCAAAAGGGCATCGTCGCGTTGCCCACCGCCCACCCGGTCGCACCGGTGATCGAGCGCACGCGCGAACTGCTCGACGCCTTCCGCAGCCGCGGCCTGCCGGTCGTGCTCGTCAACGTCGCCGGCGGCGCACCGGGCCGGACGCAACTGCCGCCGCGCAAGGATCCGTTCCCGGCCGACTGGGCCGAGCTCGTGCCCGAACTGAACCGCCAGCCGGGCGACCACGTCGTGACGAAGAAAACCTGGGGCGCGTTCACGGGCACCGATCTCGACGCGCACCTGAAGGCGGCCGGCGTCACGCAGATCGTGCTGGCCGGCATCGCGACCAGCATCGGCGTCGAATCGACGGCCCGCCAGGCGCACGAACTCGGCTACAACGTGACGCTTGCGGTCGACGCGATGACCGACCTCAACGCGGACGCGCACACGAACAGCGTCGATCGGCTGTTCCCGCGTCTCGGCGAGACGGGCTTGGCGCACGAGATCCTCGCGCTGCTCGACCGGCGCGGCGCGTGAGCGACCAACGCGCACGGCCGGCGCCGGGCCATGCGGCCGGACGGCTCGGTCCGTCGATCTGGAAAGTCAGCGCGGTCGCGACGCTCGGCTCGCTGCTGTCGCAACTCGACGCGACGATCGTCAACGTCTCGCTGTCGAGCCTCGCGACCGACCTGCACGCGAGCCTGTCGACGATCCAGTGGGTGACGAGCGGCTACCTGCTCGCGCTCACGCTGGTGTTGCCGCTGAACGGCTGGCTGGTCGATCGCATCGGCGCGAAGGCGCTGTACCTGTGGTGTTTCTCCGCATTCACGCTGACGTCGGCGCTGTGCGGGCTCGCGTGGTCCGCGCCGTCGCTGATCGCGTTCCGCGTGCTGCAAGGCGTCAGCGGCGGGCTGCTCGCGCCGATGGCGCAGATGATGATCGCGCGCGTGGCCGGCCAGCAGATGGCGCGCGTGATCGGCTATGCAGCGGTACCCGTGCTGATCGCACCGATCCTGGGGCCGGTCGTCGCCGGTGCGATCCTGCAGTACGCGTCGTGGCGCTGGCTGTTTCTCGTGAACCTGCCGGTCGGCGCGCTGGCGCTGGCACTGGCCGTGTGGTTCCTGCCCGGCGACCGCGAGGAAACGCAGCGGCGCGAACTCGACTGGGTCGGCCTCGCGCTGCTGTCGCCGGCGCTCGTGCTGTTCCTGTATGGCGCGGAACGCATCGACGCGGTGCCCGGCATCGCCGCGATCGCGGGTTCGGTGCTGCTGCTCGCCGCGTTCCTGCGCGTCGAGCGGCGCAAAGGCGAGCGTGCGCTGATCGACCTCGCGCTGTTTCGCTCGCGTGTGTTCGGCGCGGCGGCGGCCACGCAGTTCCTGTCGAACGGCGCGATCTACGCGGGCCAGATGCTGATTCCGGTGTTCCTGATCGAAGCGTGCGGCCGCTCGCCCGGCGAGATGGGCTGGCTGCTGGCGCCGCTCGGGCTCGGCATGCTCGTCACCTATCCGTCGATGGGCGCGCTGACCAGCCGGTTCGGCGTGCGCCGGCTGGCCGCCGCCGGCGCGCTGCTCGCGCTCGCCGCGACGCTGCCGTTCGTGTATCTCGCGCTGGCCGGCTACGATCCCGCCGTGCTGGTGCCCGCACTGTTTCTGCGCGGGATGGGCCAGAGCGCGATCGGCGCGCCGTCGATTTCCGCCGCGTATGCGTCGGTCGAGCGGCACAACCTGCCGATGGCGACGACGTCGCTCAATATCGTCCAGCGCCTCGGCGGCCCGACGTTCACGACGATGTGCACGCTGTTTCTCGCGTGGCGGCTGCAGACCGAATCCGCGTCGACGGGCGGCACGCACGGGGCCGCCTACGCGTGGACGTTCGGCCTGCTTTGCGCGCTGCATGCGGCGAGCTTCGCGACGACGCTGCGGCTGCCGCGATGGTCGAGCGGCGCGGGCGGACGGCCGGCGGGGGCCACGCGGGCCGGTTCGCGCTGAGTGCCGGGGCTGCGCCGTGCGCGCAGCGCCGCTACTACAACCACATCGGCACGATCGACGCCGCGAGCAGGATCCCCAACCCCGCATTCACGCAACGCCACTGCCGCTCCGTGCGGAGCACGCGCGCGAACAGCAGTCCGGCACAACACCAGAGCGACAGCGACGCCATCGCCGCCACACCGAACGCCAGCCCGAGCAAGGCGCCGAGCCGCACGGGGCCGGACGCGAGCGCGGCGAACGACGCGGCCGCGCCGAGCGTCATCGCCCAGCCCTTCGGGTTGTGCCACAGCATCCATACGCCGCTGACGAATCCTTGCGGCCGCTGCACGGCCGCGTCGACGCCGGGCTTGCCGCCACGCGCGATGCGCGTGGCCAGCCACAGCAGATACAGCGAGCCGAGCACCTTCATCCCGAGCTGCAGCGCGGGCAGGGCCAGCAACACGCTGCCGAGCCCGGCCGCGGCGGCGGCCGCCATCGATGCCAGGCCGGCCGCGATGCCCGTCATCATCGGCAGCGAGCGCCGATAGCCGAAATGCGCGCCCGATGCGGTTGCGAGGGTCGTCGCGCCACCCGGTGTCACCGTGGACACGATCACGAACAGCAGCAGCGGCAAATAGTCTTGAAGCGGCACACGGGCTCCCGGTTCGGGTCGTCGAAGCTCCGTTTTACCCGCGATCCATGCATTACGACAGCGAAAGCTTTTTATGCCAGTCATTAGCATTCATAATGCGAACCATGGCACGCAACCTCGACATCGCCCTGCTTCGCGCCTTCGTCACGGTCGCCGATCACGGCAGCATGACGGCGGCGAGCCGCGCGCTGCACCTGACGCAAGGCGCGGTCAGCCAGCAGGTCGCGCGGCTCGAAACGCTGTCCGGCCCGCTGTTCGTGCGCGAGCATCGCAACCTGCTGCTCACGGCGGACGGCGAGCGTCTGCTCGCGCAGGCGCGCCGGCTGCTCGCCGCGCACGACGCGCTGCTGACCGACCTGACGGCCGGTGCGATGGAAGGCGCCGTGCGTATCGGCGCGCCGCAGGATCTCGTCGGCAGCTGTCTCGCGCCGATCCTGAAAGGCTATGCGCACGCGCATCCGCAAGTCGCGCTGTCGCTCGTGTGCGCGGCGTCGCCCGCCCTGCGCAAGGCGCTCAGGCAAGGCGAGATCGATGTCGCGTTGATCGAGGCGCCGGTCGGGCCGTCGCGCGGCGAATGCATCGCCGTCGACCGTCTGGTCTGGGTCGGCGCGAAAGGCGGGAGCGCCCATCTGCAGACGCCGCTGCCCGTGTCGATGGTCGACCAGACCTGTGCGTTCCGCCCGACCGTGCTCGACGCGCTGCGGGCCTGCGATCGCGCGTGGCGCACCGTGTTCGAGAACGGCAGCATCGACGCGACGGCCGCGACCGTGCGCTCCGATCTCGCGGTGACCGTCTGGCTCGCGTCCACCGTGCCCGCCGATCTCGACATCCTGCCGGCCGACAGCGGCCTGCCCGCCCTGCCGAACTTCGCGATCAATCTCCATCTGCCGCGCGGCCAGCACGCGCCGGCCGCGGCGGAACTGGCCCGCCATTTGCGCAACGGCTTCGCGCGCGTGCGCGCAGCCGCCTAGCTGTGAAGCTTTCCGCGTTCCACTTCCCGCTTTCCGCTTCCCACTACGTGACACCCGGCTCCTGCTGCGCCGGCGTCACGCCTGCCGCTTCCAGCGCCTGGTGCAACGTCGGGAAAATGCACGACGCGCCGACGATCTCCGTGATCCGGTGGCGCTCCATATCGGCGTGCAGGTAGCGGTTCACGCGCCCGAACAGCACACCGATCCGGCGCGCGTGCAGCGCCTTGACGAGATCGGTGATCGTCCGTGCGGCCGAGTAATCGAGATCGGTGATCGCGCCCGCATCGACGATGAACCAGCGCAGCGGTACCGGCGACGCGTCGACGAGTTCGGTCACTTCGGCGGCGAACCGATGGTCGTTCGCGAAGAACAGGTCGGAGCCGAACCGGTAGACGATCAGCCCCGGCGCCGTCATCGCGCCCGGTCGGGCCGGCACCGGCAGCCACCGCCCGTTGCCGTCGGCGGCTTCGAGCACCATCGTGTGCGGCTGATAGCTGTGGCGCACGTGCCGCATCAGCGACAGCGCGACGGCCAGCAGGATCCCGTGCTCGACGCCGACCGTCACGACGGCCGCGGCGGTGACGAGCGCGAGCGTGAATTCGCCGGGGCTTTCCCTGCGGATCGCCGCGAGGCTGCGCACGTTGATCAGCCCGAGCGCGATCGTGAACACGATGCCGGCCAGCACCGCATGCGGCAGGTACTGCAGATACGCACTCAGGAACAGCAGCACCGCCGCGACGACCGCGGCGAACGCCAGATGCCCGATCTGGCTGCGCACGCCCGCGCCGTCGGCCATCGCGGTCTGCGTCGGGCTGCCGTTGACGACGAACGCGCCGCCCACCGCCGCCGCCGCGTTCGCGGCCGCGAGCCCGAGGATGTCGGCGTTGGTGTCGACGTCCTCGCCGTACTGCTGCGCGAACACGCGGGCCGCCGCCGCGCTCTGCGCGACGATCATCACGAAGCACGACGCGGCGACCGGCACGAGATCGAGGAACTGCTGCCACGTGACGGACGGCCAGCGCAGCGGCGGCAAGCCGCCCGCGACGGGCCCGAGCACGGCGATGCCCTGCGCGGCGAAGCCGAACCAGTCGCTCGCGGCGATGCTGCCCGCCACCGCGATCATCGGCATCGGCACGCGCGGCAGAAAGCGCTTGCACGCGAGAATCGCGACGACGACGAGCGCCGCGAGTGCGAGCGTCGGCCGATGCGCGTGGATCGCATGCGTGACGACGTAGTCGAGCTGGGCGACGCTGCGCGATGCCGGATACGGCACGGACAAGCCGAGCATGTCGCCGAGCATCGCGATCGACACCTGCACGCCGACGCCGGCCAGGAAGCCGACCAGCACCGTGCGCGACAGGAAATCGGCGAGAAAGCCGAGCTTGAAGATGCGCGCGAGCAGCAGCATCGCGGCGGTCAGCAGCGCGACCATGCCGGCCAGCGCGACGTACTCGGCGCTGCCCGCCGGCGCCATCGACGACAGGCGGCTCGCGAAAATGGTCGCGGTCGCGGAGTCGGCGGCGACCACCAGATGGCGCGACGCGCCGAAGCACGCGAACGCGATCAGCGGCAGGAACACGGTATAGAGGCCCGTCACGGCCGGCATGCCGGCGATGCGCGCATAGCCGAGCACCTGCGGGATATCCATCGACGCGAGCGAGATGCCCGCGAACACGTCGCGGATGGCCGACGCGCGGCGAATCGGCAGAATGCCCTTCAGCAGCCGCACGCGTGACGGCTGGCTTTCATTGGAATCTTGCATGCATGAAATGCGTGGTTGACCGGAACGACGTGGAAGCGGGGTTCGCGAAGCCGTTCGCGCATCGTGCCCCGAGCGGGCGATGCGTGGCAAGTGCACAGTATGTTGCGCTGCGTGAACACACGGATTCAAGGACGCAAGGCCACAAGGAAAATCCGCGCAACGGTGAGAATGTTGAGGAGCCCTGCGTCACGCATTCGCGGCATCCGGCCGGAACCCGATGGCACAATCACGGTCCCTTTCATGTGCCCTTCACCGGGCGCGCGCCGCGTCGCGGCGCAGATTCAACGCACGAGAAGGCCCCTGTCCGCCCTTATGACCCTGAACGAATCCTGGTTTGCACCGCTCGTCGGCATCCTCATCCTGCTCGCGGCCGCCGGCGCGATCGCCGCCGCCGTCCATTTCCTGCTGTTCCGCGTGGTCGCGCGCCTCGCGCGGCTGTCAGCCACCCGCATCGACGACGCGCTGTTCGAGTTCGGCGCATTCAAATGGCTGAACCGCATCGTGCCGTTCGTCGTGATCAAGCTCGGGCTCGGCGCGGTGCCCGGCATTCCCGCCGTGGCCGCGCAGGCCGCCGACAAGGTGCTGTTCGCGCTGATCGTGCTCCTGGTGTCGATGACGATCAGCGCGACGCTGTCCGCGCTCGAACACTCGCATCGCACGAGCCGGCGCGACCAGCCGCGCCTGTCGCTGAAAGGCGCGATGCAGCTCGTCAAGCTCGTGATGTTCATCACGGCCGCGCTCGTCGTGATCGGCGACGCGACCGGCAAGCAGATCGGCCTGCTGCTGTCGGGCATCGGCGCGATGTCGGCGGTGCTGATGCTGATCTTCAAGGACACGCTGCTCGGCCTCGTCGCCGGCGTGCAGCTGTCGTCGAACGACATGCTGCGGATCGGCGACTGGATCACGATGCCGTCGGCCGGCGCGGACGGCACCGTCATCGACATCACGCTGAACACGGTCAAGGTCGCGAACTTCGATCACACGATCATCACGGTGCCGACCTGGAAGCTGATCACCGAGAGCTACCAGAACTGGCGCGGGATGACCGAGGCCGGCGGGCGCCGCATCAAGCGTGCGCTGTTCATCGACGCGACGAGCGTGCGCTTTCTCGGCAACGACGAGATCGAACGGCTCGAACGCCTGACGCTCCTGAAGGACTACCTGGCAGACAAGGTCGACGCGATCGCGCAATGGAACGGCACGCTCGGCGCGGCCGGCGATTGCCCGGCGAACCGCCGCCAGCTGACGAATCTCGGCACCTTCCGCGCGTACGTCGCGAACTACCTGAAGGGCCATCCGCACATTCGCCGCGACATGACGTGCATGGCGCGCCAGCTGCCGCTGACGGCCGAAGGCATTCCGCTCGAACTGTACTGCTTCACCGACACGACGACCTGGGTCGATTACGAGGCGATCCAGTCCGACCTGTTCGATCACCTGATCGCGGTGCTGCCGGAGTTCGGGCTGCGCGTGTACCAGCATCCGTCGGGCTTCGACATGCGCCGGATGGTCGACACGGCGCAAGCCGGACTGCCCGCGCCGTCCGCGCGGTGACGCTTGCCTGCGCGGCCGGCAACGGGTCGCCGCCGGCAACGCGGTGTCGCGGCGGGCGCCGCGCTGCTCACCGCCCCGCGCACTCGGATGCGAGCCGCCCCACCACCTTCAGCGCCTCCTCGATCTGCCGCGACCACGAATAGCTGTAGTTGAGCCGGATGAAGTGCCGATAATCGGCGGTTGCCGAGAACATGTGGCCGGGCCCGATCGTGATCCCTTGCGCGAGCGCGAGCGCATACAGCTTCATCGCATCGACCTGCCGCGGCAGCTCGACCCACAGCACGTACCCGCCCTGCGGCTGCGACAGCCGCGTGCCTGCCGGGAAGAAGCGCCGCACCATCGCGCTCATCAGGCTCGCCTGCTGCGCATACTGCTTGCGCATCCGCCGCAG
This sequence comes from Burkholderia sp. BCC1993, assembly GCF_905339865.1. Classification (NCBI taxonomy): domain Bacteria; kingdom Pseudomonadati; phylum Pseudomonadota; class Betaproteobacteria; order Burkholderiales; family Burkholderiaceae; genus Burkholderia; species Burkholderia sp. BCC1993. Next base: position 51,901 of record NZ_CAJPGZ010000015.1, read on the forward strand.
GTGAAAATCGTAGCCGTCGTGCTTCAGGTATTCGGCGATCGCGAGCTGCTCGATCGCGGGCGTCGCGAGCGTATTCAGGAATTTCAGCTTCTCGACCTGGTCGCGGTAGCGGCCGGGCATCGCCCAGCCGATCCGGTAGCGCGGCGACAGGCTCTTCGTGAACGATGCGCAATGCAGCACGAGCCCGTCGCGGTCGTACGACTTCAGCGCGCTCGGCGTCGTGTCGCCGAAATGCAGCTCGTGATAGACGTCGCTCTCGATCGCGGGGACGCCGTGCTTCACGAGCAGCTCGACGAGCGCGCGCTTGCGCGCATCGGGCATCTGGAAGCCCAGCGGATTCTGGAAATTCGGCATCACCATGCACGCGGCGATGCGCTCGCGCGCGAGGACCCGTTCGAGCGCGTCGAGATCGATGCCGTCGCCCGGATGGGTCGCCACCTCCAGCGCGCGCATGCCCATCCGCTCGATCGCGTGCAGCATCGCGTAGAACGTCGGCGACTCCACCGCGATCGTGTCGCCGGGCTTGGCGACCGCCTGCAGGCACAGGTTGATCGCCTCGGTCGCGCCGATCGTCATCACGATCTCGCCCGGCTCGACCGGAATTCCGCGCTCCGCGTAGCGCCGCGCGATCTGGCGGATCAGCTCCGGGTTGCCGGGCGGCAGGTCGTCGATCACGCCCCAGCGCGTGCGGCGCCGCCCGATCGCCTGCGCGTAGCGCGCGAGACGCTGCACCGGGAACTGCGACGCGTCGGGATACGGCGAGCCGAGCGGCACCGCGTCGTCGCGTGAGATCGAGCGCAGCGTCGACAGCACGAGCCGGCTCACATCCACCGCCGACGGCTCGGCGGCCGGCGCCGACATGTGCAGCTCTGCCTCGGCCGGCGCCGCGGCGCGCGCCCGCACGAAGTAGCCCGACTGCGGCCGGCTCTCGATCAGGCCGCGGCTCTCCAGCACGAGATACGCGCGCAGCACGGTCGTGACGCTGAGCTGCTGCTGCCGGCTCGCCTGGCGCACCGACGGAATCCGCTCGCCGGGCCGGTACACGGCGCGCTCGATCTGCGCCTGCAGATCGTCGGCCAGTTGTTCGTAACGCTTCACGCGCCTCCCTTTCAACTTCCCTTCAACAACACAGTTGCGGTCCGCACTGCCCGGATGGCCGAAACTGTACTCTTTTTTGAAGACGAAAGGTGTACACACAGCGGCCGGAGCGCCGCGCGTACTCTGCGTGCATCGCCCCCGACACCCTGCATCATGAAAAAGAAATCCGCCGCCGCACGCATCGAACCGTACACCCACCCGGCTGCCGGCTGGGGCGCGCTGAAAGCCGTCACGATCAACCTGATCAAGGAAAAGGTCACCGGCGGCAACTACCGCACGCTGCTGCGCCAGAACCAGCCCGACGGCTTCGACTGCCCGGGCTGCGCGTGGCCGGACCGCCAACACGCATCGACGTTCGAATTCTGCGAGAACGGCGTGAAGGCCGTGGCCGCCGAAGCGACGAGCAAGCGCGTGACGCCCGAATTCTTCGCCGCGCATACGGTCGCCGAACTGCTCGAACAGTCGGATTTCGAACTCGAACAGCACGGCCGCCTGACCGACCCGATGGTGTACGACGCGCAGACCGACCGCTACGTGCCGATCGCGTGGGACGACGCGTTCGAGCTGATCGCGCGCCACCTGCGCGCGCTGCCGGACCCGAACCAGGCCGCGTTCTACACGTCCGGCCGCGCGAGCAACGAGGCGGCGTTCCTGTACCAGCTGCTGGTGCGGCTGTACGGCACGAACAACTTCCCCGACTGCTCGAACATGTGCCACGAGGCGACGAGCCGCGGGCTGCCGGGGTCGGTCGGCGTCGGCAAGGGCACCGTCACGCTCGACGATTTCGAGCATGCGGACATGCTGCTGATCTTCGGCCAGAACCCGGCGACCAACCATCCGCGGATGATGGGCGAGCTGCGCGAATGCGCGAAGCGCGGCGCGACGATCGTGTCGATCAACCCGCTGAAGGAACGCGGGCTCGAGCGTTTCGCCGATCCGCAAAGCCCGCTCGAGATGCTGACGATGTCGGGCACGAAGATCGCGTCGACCTTCATCCAGCCGACGATCGGCGGCGATTTCGCGCTGATCAAGGGGATGGCGAAGCGCGTGCTGGAGCTCGACGATGCCGCGCGCGCCGCCGGCGCGCCGCGCGTGCTCGACACCGCGTTCATCGGCGAGCACACGGCCGGCTTCGACGCGTTCGCCGACGATCTGCGCAACGAAAGCTGGTCCGCGCTGACGGCCGAAAGCGGCGTGCCGTACGAGCAGATCGACGGCCTTGCGCAGCGCTATGCGCGCAGCGAGCGCGTGATCGCGACGTGGGGCATGGGCATCACGCAGCACAAGCATTCGGTCGCGACCGTGCAGATGCTGACGAACCTGATGCTGATGCGCGGCAACATCGGCCGCCCCGGCGCGGGCCTGTGCCCGGTGCGCGGCCACTCGAACGTGCAGGGCAACCGCACGGTCGGGATCGAGGAAAAGCCGTCGCAGGCGTTCCTCGACCGGCTCGGCCAGGTGTTCGACTTCGAGCCGCCGCGTCACCACGGCTACGACGTCGTCGAAACCATCGAAGGGATGCTCGAAGGCCACGTGAAGGTGCTGATCGGCCTCGGCGGCAACTTCGCGATGGCGACGCCCGACACGCCGCGCACGTGGGCAGGCATGCGCCGCTGCGACCTCTCCGTGCACATCACGACGAAGCTGAACCGCAGCCACCTGATCCACGGCCGCGACGCGCTGATCCTGCCGACGCTCGGCCGCACCGAGATCGACCTGCAGGACAACGTCGCGCAGGGCTTGACGGTCGAGGATTCGATGAGCATGGTCCACGTGTCGTACGGGATGAACAAGCCGGCGTCCGCGAACCTGATGTCGGAACCGGCGATCGTCGCGCACATGGGCCATGCGCTGTTCGGCAGCGGCAAGATCGACTGGCTCGCGTACAAGGACGACTACGCGAAGATCCGCGACGCGATCGAGGCGACCTTCGACGACTTCTACGACTACAACACCCGCATCGCGCGGCCGGGCGGCTTCCACCTGCGCGTCGCGTCGCGCGACCGCGAATGGCTGACGCCGACGGGCAAGGCGAACTTCATCGCACACGCCTTGCCGACCGACACGCCGATCCAGCGCGCCCGCGCACTGCACGGCGAGCGCCTGATGACGCTGATGACGACGCGCTCGCACGACCAGTACAACACGACCGTCTACGGGCTCGACGACCGCTATCGCGGCGTGTACGGCCAGCGCCGCGTGGTGTTCGTCAACCGCGACGACCTCGCGATGCTCGGCCTGAAGGCCGGCGACTGGGTCGACATGGAAACCGTGTGGCACGACGGCATCGAGCGGCGCGCGGACGGCTTCCTGCTCGTCGAATACGACATCCCGCGCGGCTGCATCGGCGCGTACTACCCGGAAACGAATCCGCTGGTGCCGCTCGACAGCGTCGGCGACGTGTGCAACACACCGACGTCGAAGTCGGTGCCGGTGCTGCTGCATCGCGCGGCCGCGCCGGCGTCGGCTGCCGCCTGACGGAGCGCCGCGATGATCGTCCGGCCGCGCGAGCACTGGCTGCGGATGCTGCTCGTCTGGAACGGGTCGGTGCTGCCGACCATCCTGCCGCAGCTCGTGCTGACGCTCGCGATCAGCCTCGTCGCGGTGTGGGGCGGCGGCCGCGTGCTCGGCGAGAAGGTGCCGCTGAACCCGACGCCGTTCACGCTGATCGGCCTCACGCTCGCGATCTTCGCGGGGTTTCGCAACAACGCGAGCTACGAACGCTATCGCGAGGGCCGGCAGCTGTGGGGTGGCGTGCTGACCGCCACGCGCACGCTGGTGTCCCAGGCGCTCTGCTACGGCGCGATCGACGGCGACGATGCCGCACGGCAGGCGTTCGTGCGCAAGGTCGTCGCGTTCGTCTACGCGCTGAAGCATCAACTGCGCGGCACCGATCCGGCGCCGGACCTGCGCACGCTGCTCGACGGCGCGACCTATGCGCGCATCGTCGCCGCCCGGTTTGCGCCGATCGCGATCGTTCATGAATTGCGCGAAGCCTTCGCCGCGCGCGCCGATGCGGGCCATCTCGCCGATACGCGGCTGTGGATGCTCGACGCGCGCCTCGACGATCTGGTGTCGATGGTGAGCGGCTGCGAGCGCATCGCGTCGACGCCGATCCCGTTTTCGTACGACGTGCTGCTGCACCGGACCATCTACGCGTACTGCGTGCTGCTGCCGTTCGGCCTCGTCGATTCGATCGGCGCGGCGACGCCGTTCGTCACCGTGTTCGTCGCCTATACGCTGATCGCGCTCGACGCGATCGCGCATGCGATCGCCGAGCCGTTCGGCGACGGGCCGAACCATCTCGCGCTCGATGCGATGACGCGCACGATCGAGCGCACGCTGCTCGAACTGAACCGCGAGCCGCTGCCGGCGGAAGTGACGCCGGGCCCGGCGTATCGGCTCACCTGACGAGCCGCCGATACGGCCGACGCGCGATGGACGCCCGGCCGGCCTGAGCGCTGTAATAAAGACTTGCAAGCGATACAGCCGGAAACGTCAACAGCCGGGGCCCGCACAGCGTTTTTTCGACAAGCGCGCACGTTTCGTGACGCGCAACGACAGGAGAAAACGTCATGCGAGCCCTTACCCGCCATCTCGCGATCGCCGCCACCCTGATGTCGGTGCTGACCGGCACCGCGTTCGCCGAAACGCCGTGGCAGCAGGCGCATCCGCGCCGCGAGGAGGTCAACCAGCGTCTCGCCAACCAGAATCGCCGGATCCGTCACGAAGTGAAGGAAGGCGAGATGTCGCACGCCCGGGCCGCGCGCCTGCACCGTGACGACCGCAGGATCCGCCGGGAAGAGCGGGACATGGCCGCGCAGGATCGCGGCCACATTACGCAGAGCGAAAAGCACGTGCTGAACCAGCAGGAAAATGCGGTCAGCCACAAGATCGGCCAATAACGCCGGCAAACGTCGATTCGCCATCGCTTGAAACGCCCGCTGCCGCCGCGCGACAGCGGGCGCTTGTTGTTGTATCGAATCGTTTCAGCAGGCCTTGCGTGTCAAGTGCCGCGGGTATACTCCGACGTCATCCGCCGCCCGTATCGACCGTCAAAAACGGCACGATCGCGGCGGTTTCGTCGCGAAGCTCCGCGTTTCGCGTACCCCGCGCCCCAGCCTCGACACGAGACACACGACGATTCCGATCATGAAACGATTCCTGCTGCTCCTTCCCGCCGCCCTGCTCGCCGCCTGCGGTTCTGCGCCCTCGCCCGACTCGGCCGCGTCCGGCTCGGCGCCGATAATCTACGTGTCGTCGGCGCGCCCGGCCCACGCGATCGCCAACTGCCTCGACAGCCGCCTGTCCGGCACCGAGCAGTCGCAGCACAACGGCGTGACCGACATCACCGTCGGGTCGCGCTCGTACTTCGTCACGCTCACGCCGTCGGGCAACGGTTCGGTCGTCAAGGTCGTGCGCGGCTCGGGCAGCGAGCCGGCCGAGGAAGCGATGCGCTTCGCGATCGCGCGCTGCGTGATCTGACCGCCGCCGCTGCCGGGCACCTCGCCCGGCACGCAAGCCGCTTCCCTGCGGGCGCCGTTCCGCGCGCCCATCGAATATTTTCATCCGGGCGGCCGTCGATGAGAGAATCGCACCACGATTCCCTTTCCACGGAGCCCGCATGAAGCATCTGCTGTCCCGGCTGTTCGTCAGCGCCGCGCTCGTCGCGCTTGTTCCGGCGCTGCCGGCGCAGGCCGCGACGCCGCCCGGCATTTTCGTCGTCGCCACCCAGCTCGGCGAATTCACGACCCTCGATCCGAGCGAAATCTACGAGCTCGTGCCGTCCGAGTACGTCGCGAACACCTACGAACGGCTCGTGCGGGTCGACCTGAAGGACCCGACGCGCTTCGACGGGCAGATTGCGCAATCCTGGACGGTCGGCGCCGACGGGCTCACCTATACGTTCAAGCTGCGCCCCGGCCTCGCGTTCCACTCCGGCAACCCGGTCACCGCCGACGACGTCGCATGGTCGCTGCAGCGCACCGTCCTGCTCGACAAGGGCCCGGCCGGCGTGCTCGCCGATCTCGGCCTCACGAAGGCGAACGTGATGCAGAAGGTGCGCGCGGTCGACCCGCAGACCTTCGTGCTCGAAACCGACCGCAAGTACGCGCCGAGCTTCGTGCTCAACGTGCTGAGCGCGTGCCCGGCGTCGGTGCTCGACAAGAAGCTGCTGATGTCGCACCAGCAGGGCAACGATTTCGGCAGCGGCTGGCTGAAGACCAACGACGCGGGCTCGGGCCCGTACCAGCTCGCCAAGTGGACGCCGAACGAAAGCATCGTGTTGCAGCGTTTCGACAAGTACCGCGCGCCGTACCCGATGAAACGCGTCGTGCTGCGCCACGTGCCCGAGGCATCCGCGCAGCGGCTGCTGCTGGAAAACGGCGACGTCGACGCCGCGCGCAACCTGAGCCCCGACAGCCTCGCCGCGCTGACCAAGGCCGGCAAGATCAAGGTCGCGTCGTGGCCGGTGTCCGCGCTGCTGTACCTGAGCCTGAACACGAAGAACCCGAATCTCGCGAAGCCCGAGGTCCAGCAGGCGATGAAGTGGCTGGTCGACTACGACGGCATCCAGCGCAACATCGTCAGCACGACTTACAAAGTCCACGAAACCTTCCTGCCGGAAGGCTTCCTCGGCACGCTGAAGGCGAACCCGTACAAGCTCGACGTCGCGAAGGCGAAGGCGCTGCTCGCGAAGGCCGGCCTGGCGAACGGCTTCGACGTAACGATGGACATGCCGAATGATTACCCGTACCTCGAGATCGCGCAGGCGCTGCAGGCCAACTTCGCGCAGGGCGGCATCCGCGTGAAGCTGATCCCGGGCGATGCGAAGCAGGCGATCGGCAAGTACCGCGCGCGCCAGCACGACATCTTCATCGGCGAATGGTCGCCCGACTACATGGACCCGAACAGCAATGCGCGCGGCTTCGCCTGGAATCCGGACAATTCCGACCAGTCGAAGACGAAGATGCTCGCGTGGCGCAACAGCTGGGACATCCCGCAGCTGACGAAGGACACCGAGGCCGCGCTGGTCGAGCCGTCGCCCGCGAAGCGCGCGCAGCGTTATGAGGCGCTGCAAAAGGCCGTGCTCGCGAACTCGCCGTTCATCATCATGTTCGAGAAGGTCGTGCAGGTCGCGACGCGCCCCGGCACGACCGGGCCGGAGATCGGCCCGATCAACGACCTCGTGTCCTACCGGACGCTGGCGAAATAAGGCCGGCTGCCCGCGCGACCGGCGACGCCGGCGCGCGGGTGCATCCCTCATCCAATACGCTTCGCTCGGGGCCACGCAATGCGCTCATTACAAGAACTGCGGCTGGAATTTCTCCAGTACAAGATCGAACCGATCGGCTGGCTCGGCGACAGCCCGTCGCGCTTCGACTTCTATACCCGCACGGCCGCCGGATGCGACAGCATCGTCGAGCTGGGCGTGTTCACCGGACTGACCACGACAGCCTTCATGCTCGCGCAGCCGAAGCGGCTCGTGTCGGTCGACATCACCGATCAGTATTTCCACATCCAGGACGAGCTGAAGCACGCGGCGCGGGAACTGTCGATCGACTTCGAATTCAGGATCGCCGACGATCTCGCGATGGAGCCGCTCGCGTGCGACCTGCTGTTCATCGACACCACGCACACGTACGAGCAGACGCTCGCCGAACTGAACCGGTTCGGCCCGCTCGCGCGCAAGAAGATCGTGCTGCACGACATGAACACGTCGGGCGTCTACCAGGCCGTATTCCAGTGGCTGTGGGACAACAAGCAGTTTCACATCACGTATCACGACAGCCGCGGCTGCGGCGCGGTCGTGTGCGAGCGTCACGTCGGCTATTGAGCCGCGCCGCGCACGCGCAACGGAGAGGCACCATGCATTCGAACGGACACGCAGTGTGCGTGGCGATCAACGACAACAACCGCGCGTGGTACGAGATGCTCGTACCGTTCCTGCTGTCGCTGCGGCAGACAGGCTACGACGGGCAGGTGGCCGTCATCGGCTACGGGCTGTCCGAACGCAAGCGGCGTATCCTGGAAAGCCAGTCGGTCGACGTGGTCGAAGCGTCGAGCGCGCATGCGCTGCCGGTCGGCCGCTTCATCGAGGCCGCCGACTATTGCGCGCGCAATCCGCACATCACGAAACTCGCGCTGTACGACGCGGACATCTGGTTCAGCGCGTCCTCGTTCGACCTGTTCTCCCGGATCGTCGACGACCGCCTGTACGCGTGCCCCGACCCGCTGTTCTGCACGTTCGTCGTCACGCCGCTGATCGGCGAGCGGCGCGACGCGCACTGGCGTCTCGTCGTGGACGAGGTGCAGGCGCGTCACGGCGGTGCGCTGCAGGCCGGGCTCGTCGCCGGCACGGCCACGGCGTGGGCGCGCTTCGCGGCGCACCTGCGCGACTGCGTCGCCCGCATCGGCACCGACTTCCAGGAATGCTTCGGAATCGACACGACGTTCCTGCACCTGTGGGGCGCGCGCGGCGAAACTGCGCTGCTCGACCCGGTCCAGAACTTCGTCAGCAAGAACGGCATTCACGAATCGTTCGATTCGAGCAACGGCACCACGACGTTGCGCTATCAGGGCGAACCGATCCGCGCGCTGCACATGACCGGCGACATCCGTTTCTTCGATCGCTGGCGCTACTACGCGAACCATGTCGACGCCGCATTGCGCGACGGCATGCCGTTCGCGCTGTCGGACGGCACGCCGTCGCCGTCCGACACGACCGCCGCCCGCATCGCCGCGGCCGAATACGTGCGTTCGGCCGGGCTGACCGTCACCTCCGCCGCGATCGAGGGCAGCGCGGGCGCGTACCTGCAGGCGATCGACGAACCGGGCGGCACAATGCTCGTCGGCAGCGGGAACCACGAGATCGTGTTGACCGCGACCCGCGACATCGCACGGCTGAACGTGTACATCACGCACCCGTCCGGCTCGCCGTCGCCGCTGCGATGCGAGGTGGTGATCGATGGGCAGGCGCAGCGCAAGGGCCCCGACCTGATGACCCATTTCTGGTATCGGATCTCGGCCGGCACCGTCATCACGCTGCGCTCGACGAGCCTCGGCGGCCAGCAGTGCAATACGATCTGGCGGCTGCGCGAGGCGTCGGACATGCAGCAGTAGGCAGTGGACGACGCGTAGGCGGTTCGCGGCCCGACGTCAGGCGCGCGGTGTTTCGGCGAGACGTTCGGCGGCGAACCGCAATCCGCCCAGAATGCGTTCGGCGATCCGCGCCGGAAACCCGGCCGGCAGCGTCGCTCCGACCGACTCGATCACGTGCGGCGTCGCGGCGACCAGCCGTTCGATGATCGGCGTCGCGATATCGCCGAGCAGACAATGCTCGGCCATCGCACTGAAGTGACGGCGCGTGATGTCGCGCATCGCGTAGTGCTTGCGCTTGCCGTGCACGGCCATCGCGAGTTTGGCCTTGTGCCACGACCACTGGTTCGCGCCGTCGCCCTCGACCGGCCAGATCGACATCACGTCGTAGAGCGGCGTCAACCGGAACCGACCGCCCGGCAGCAAGCGCAGGCTGAAGTTCTTCGCATGCCCGTCCGGTGCGGCGAGCATCCAGAACACGATCAGCGCCGCGAACAGCGTGTCGAGGTCGGCCTGCGCCGTTTCCGAACGGCGCAGGATGGCGGCAAGGTCCGGCACGCCGGGGCCGCCCTGCGATTCGTATTTCAGATGCGGCGGCACACCGAGCGCCTGGCAGAAATCCTCTTGCGGCAAGCGCAACAACCATCCGCCGTCACGATGCAGCGCACGATCGAAACGCGCGACCGACAGCACCTTGTGGTCGCCGAAGCGCACGATTTCGGCATCGGCCGTCGGCAGGCCGTACGCGCGCAGGATCGCGAGACACAGCCACTCGTTTTCGACGGAAGCGGTGAGATCCGCACGCTTGTTGCCGACCAGACCGAGCGGCAACTTGAGAATATGCGTGGTCGGCGTCGCACCGTGCGGGCGCATCCATCGCCCGTCGTGAAACAGCAGCGCGGTCTTTTCCTGCGCGCCGGCGAGCGACAGGCGGAAGTCGTCGTCATCCTGCGCGCCACCCGCCACCCCGCTCGCCTGATCGAGCACGCGCGCCACCTCGTCGTCCGACAACGGCGTACCGTCGATGCGATCATGGCCGGCCGGTGCTTCGTCCTCGCCGAGCAGTTGCACCGCGCCGACGCAGTCGCGGCCGAGCGCGGCGAGCAGATCGAACGGCTCGATCGTCGCCGTGCCGAACCGGGACGCCAGCCGGCGACGAATCGCATCACTGTCGGGCAGCAGATTGTCGAAGTAATGGTTGACGCGCACGCCGCGCAACGGCGCATCGCCGACGCCGAACGGCAGCGACAGCGACAACGGGCGGCCCGCCGCGGACTGCTTCCAGCCGGCGTCGTACCGCAACTCCATGTCGCCGCGCGCGGGAATCCGCCATGTCCCGACCCGCTGGCCGTTGGCCCAGATCGACAGCGCACGGGTGTGCGAGTTGCGCCCCATCGCTTACCAGTCGATGTCGGCAGCGTCGCGCCCGTCCTTCGTGCGGACGCTGAGCTCGAGACCGTACAGCGCGGTCAATTCGAGCAATTGGCTGAGCGACAGGCTGGCGGTGCGCGTGGTCTCGAGCGACGACAGGCGCGACTGGCCGACGCCGATGCGCGCCGCCGCCTCGGCTTGCGTCAGCCGCCTGGCCTGACGCGCGGACGACAGGATTTCGCCCAGTTGCGCGGGCGTATTGACGATGAAATTCACGGCTCGGGTCCAGTGGGCAATAAATGCAGTATATCTCTGACAGGCATAAACGCAAATTATTGCTGACAGGCATAAGCGCAAAATATCTCTGTCAGAAATAACTCGCGTGGTTGCGCATCGCGACGGTGCCGTCGGGCACGCGTACCCGACCCTATCACCCTCCGCTAAACCATAGTTTTTATCCGCTGGCGCGAATGATTTTGGCTTTGTTAGATGGATGACACCGAATCATCTGATGACAAACATCTAACATTCCGATGACCTGCGCGTTCGCCCATACCGTCGAATCCCGCTTTGCCGAGCTGACGCCGACCGCGAAGCGCATCGCGAGCTACATGCTCGCGAACCTCGACCGTCTCGGGCTCGAAACGGCCGACCAGATCGCGCAGCAGGCCGGCACCAGCGGCATCTCGGTCGGGCGCTTCCTGCGCAGCATCGGCTACCGGAACCTCGACGACCTGAAACGCGAACTGCGCGGCGGCAGCGATCGCCCGTGGATGATCACCGATCGCCTCGACGAATACCGCCGCGCCGCCGGCACGCGCCCGACCGCCGGCGACGACCCTCGCAGCGACGGCACGCTGGCGTCGTCGCTCGATCGCGAACTCGACGCGATCCGCCACGTCTACCGGCTCGCCGAAGAACCGGTGTTCGCGCAGGTCGCGGACCGGATCGCGCATGCCGATGCCGTGTTCATCCTCGGCATCCAGTCGACCCGCGGCATCAGCAATGCGTTCAGTAGTTATCTCGAATATGTGCGCCCGCGCGTGTTCTATTCCGACGGCCAATCGGGCTCGTACGTCGATTCGCTGAACTCCGAATTCGAGCGCCCGTACTGCATCGTCACCGACACGCGCGCCTATTCGCGCAGCGCGCGCCGCTATTGCCAGGCGGCCGCCGAGCGCGGCCAGCCGTTCGCGCTGGTCACCGACCTGTATTGCCCGTGGGCGCGTGAATGGCCGGCCGACCTGCTGCAGGTGAAGACCGATGTCGGCCAGTTCTGGGACTCGCTCGCGCCGCTCACGTGCCTGTTCAACCTGCTGATCACCGCCGTGATCGGCCGCCTCGGCCCCGCGATCGACCGGCGCGTCGCGCGCAACCGCGAACTGCAGCGCACGTTCGACCAATTCGAATCCTGAGCGCCCCGACTGCCGATGAACCCTTCCCGCCTCGTCGAAATCACACCCGCCACGCATCGCGTCGAGATCGATCTCGTCTACGCGACCGAGCGCAACCTGACCGGCAAGCCGATCTACCGCCGCGCGCACTGCCTGCTGCTCGAGCCGGCCGAAGCCGCGCTGCGCCGCGCGGTCGACGTCGCCGCGCAGGCCGGCTTCACGCTGCGTGTCTACGATGCGTACCGGCCGCCGCAGGCGCAGCAGGTGCTGTGGGATTTCCTGCCCGACCCGAACTTCGTCGCCGATCTCGGCCGCGGCTCGAACCACAGCCGCGGCACCGCGCTCGACCTGACGCTCGTCGACGCGAACGGCGAGGCGCTCGACATGGGTACCGGCTTCGACGAGATGGTGGCCGCGTCGGGCCACTTCCACGCGGGGCTGCCCGAAGCCGTGCAACGCAACCGGCTGCTGCTGCTCGGCGTGATGCACGCGGCCGGCTTCGCGCATATCGACAGCGAGTGGTGGCACTACGAGCTGCCCGGTTCGTATGCGTTGCCGCAGATCGACAACGACGCGAGCGGCCCGTGGCGCCTGATGTAACGACGCTGCACGTTCCCTTCACCGTTCACGTTCAACGACTTCAACGACACATGGAGAAACGCACATGAAGCCCCTGACCTCCCGGCTCGTCGCGGCACTGGTCGCCGCATCCGTGCTCGCCGCCGTTCCGCTTGCCGCCGCACGCGCGGAAACGCCGAAGGACATGTTCGTGATGGCCACGCTGCTCGACGAATTCACGACGCTCGATCCCGGCGAGATCTACGAGCTGGTGCCGGAGGAATACGTCGCGAACACGTACGACCGGCTCGTGCGCGTCGACCTGCGCGATCCGTCGAAATTCAACGGCGACGTCGCGCAGTCGTGGACGGTGAGCACCGACGGGCTGACTTATACGTTCAAGCTGCGCCCGGGCCTCAAGTTCCACTCGGGCAACCCGCTGACGGCCGACGACGTCGCCTGGTCGATCCAGCGCGCGGTGCTGCTCGACAAGGGCCCGGCCGCCGTGCTGACCGGCATCGGCCTCACGAAGGCGAACGTCGTCGCGAACGTGAAGAAGCTCGACGACCAGACGGTGTCGATCACGACCGACCACAAATACGCGCCGACCTTCGTGCTGAACGTGCTCGGCGCGTGGCCCGCGTCGGTGGTCGACCGGAAGCTGCTGCTGTCGCACCAGCAGGGCAACGACTTCGGCAACGCATGGCTGAAGACCAACGAGGCCGGCTCCGGCGCGTACAAGCTGGTCAAGTGGGCAGCCGGCGACAGCATCGTGCTGCAGCGCTTCGACGGCTACCGGCTGCCGCTCGCGATGAAGCGCATCGTGCTGCGCCACGTGCCCGAAGCGGCGAGCCAGCGCCTGCTGCTGGAAAACGGCGACGTCGACGCGGCGCGCGACCTGAGCCCAGACGATCTCGCGTCGGTCGTGAAATCCGGCAAGGCGAAGGTCATGGCCTCGCCGCAGGCGACGCTGCTCTATCTCGGCCTGAACACGAAGAACCCGACGCTCGCGAAGCCCGACGTGCAGGAAGCGCTGAAATGGCTGGTCGATTATTCCGGCATCCAGAGCAACGTCGTGAAGACGACTTACAAGGTGCACCAGACCTTCCTGCCCGAAGGCTTCCTCGGCACGCTGAAGGCGAACCCGTACAAGCTCGACGTCGCGAAGGCGAAGGCGCTGCTTGCGAAGGCCGGCGTGCCGAACGGCTTCTCGGTGACGATGGACGTGCGCAACGACTATCCGTATACGGAGATCGCGCAGGCCGTGCAGGCGAACTTCGCGCAGGCGGGTGTCAAGGTGCAGCTGATTCCCGGCGACAACAAGCAGACGCTCGCGAAATACCGTGCGCGCCAGCACGACATCTATATCGGCGAATGGTCGGCCGACTACATCGACCCGCACAGCAACGCGCAGGGTTTCGCATGGAACCCCGACAACGCCGACAAGTCGAGCTATAAAATGCTGGCCTGGCGCAACAGCTGGGACATTCCGCAACTGACGAAGGAGACCGACACCGCGCTCGCCGAGCCGACCGCCGCGCAACGCGCGCAACGGTATCAGGCGATGCAGAAGGACCTGCTCGCGCGCTCGCCGTTCGTGAACATGTTCGAGAAAGTCGCGCAGGTCGCGACGCGGCCCGGCGTGAGCGGGCTCGAAGTCGGACCGATCAACGATCTCGTGTCGTACCGTAACCTGAAGAAGCAATAAGATTCGCCGCATGTCGACTCCCGCCTCCTCCCTCGAAGCACTGCGCACGCTGCCCGCGCGCCGCCCGGCCGTACGCTGGGCGCTGCGCGTGCTGCGCTGGGCGCTCACGCTCGCCGTCACGTTCGCGGGGCTGCTCGCGCTGACGTTCGTGATCGGCCGCAAGGTGCCGATCGATCCCGTGCTCGCGATCCTCGGCGATCGCGCGTCGGCCGAGGCGTACGCGGCCGAGCGCATCGCGCTGGGCCTCGACAAGCCGCTCGTCACGCAGTTCCTGATCTACGCGCGCGACGTGCTGCACGGCGATCTCGGCATGTCGCTGCTGACGTCGAACCCGGTGCTCGACGACATCAGGCGCGTGTTCCCCGCCACGCTCGAACTCGCGACGATCGCGACGCTGATCGGCATCGCGATCGGCGTGCCGCTCGGCGTCGCGGCCGCGGTGAAGCACAACCGGCCGATCGACCACGTCGCGCGCTTCGTCGGCCTGATCGGCAATTCGGTGCCGGTGTTCTGGCTCGGGCTGATGGGGCTGCTGCTGTTCTATGCGCGGCTGCACTGGGTCGGCGGCCCCGGGCGGCTCGATCCGGTGTACGACGGGATGGTCGACACGCGCACGGGCAGCCTGCTGATCGACGCGGCGCTCGCGGGCGAGTGGGACGTGTTCCGCAACGCGGTGTCGCACATCGCGCTGCCGGCCGCGATCCTCGGCTACTACTCGGTCGCGTACCTGAGCCGGATGACGCGCTCGTTCATGCTCGACCAGCTGAGCCAGGAATACATCGTCACCGCGCGCGCGAAGGGCCTGTCCGAGCGCCGCGTGATCTGGCGGCACGCGTTCGGGAACATCGCGGTGCCGCTCCTGACCGTGATCGCGCTCACGTACAGCAACCTGCTCGAAGGCTCGGTGCTGACCGAGATCGTGTTCGCGTGGCCGGGGCTCGGCTCGTACCTGACGGGCGCGCTGCTGAACGCCGACATGAATGCGGTGCTCGGCGCGACGCTCGTGATCGGCGCGATGTTCATCACCGTCAACCTGCTGACCGACGCGCTGTACCGCGTGTTCGATCCGCGTGCGCGCTGAGGGCTGCCGCAACATGACTGCTGCCGCCCTGCTTCCTTTCCCGTCCATGCCGAAGGTGTCCCGATCATGAATGCCGAGCGTCTCACGCTGCGCGCGTGGCTGCTTTCCGATGCGCCCGCGTCGCGCGCGCAGGCCGCGTTCGGCCTCGCGTATCGCCGCTGGCGCCGCTTCGCCGCCAATCCGCTCAACCTGTTCGGGCTCGCGATCCTGGTCGCGCTGATCGTCGTCGCGATCGTCGGCCCGCTGATCATGCCGCACGATCCGCTGCGCCAGGTGCTGTCCGACCGCCTGCTGCCGCCCGGCTCGCCGTCGCACTGGCTCGGCACCGACCAGCTCGGCCGCGACATCCTCTCGCGACTGATCGACGGCTCGCGCCTCACGCTCGGCATCGCGCTACTCGTGGTCGTGATCGTCGTGCCGATCGGCCTCGCGATCGGCACGACGGCCGGCTATTGCGGCGGTTTCGTCGACAGCGTGCTGATGCGCATTACCGACATCGCGCTCGCGTTCCCGAAGATCGTGCTCGCGCTCGCGTTCGCGGCCGCGCTCGGGCCCGGCGTGGTCAACGCGGTCGTCGCGATCTCGATCACCGCGTGGCCCGCCTATGCGCGGCTCGCGCGCGCGGAGACGATCCGCATCGCGCAGGCCGACTACATCCACGCGGCGCGCCTGCAAGGCGCATCAGGCCCGCGGATCCTGCTGCGCTACATCGTGCCGCTGTGCATGTCGTCGGTGATCGTGCGCGCGACGCTCGACATGGCCGGCATCATCCTGACCGTCGCGGGCCTCGGCTTCCTCGGCCTCGGCGCGCAGCCGCCGAGCCCCGAATGGGGCTTCATGGTCGCGTCCGGCCGCAACGTGCTGCTCGATGCGTGGTGGGTCGCAACGCTGCCCGGCGCGGCGATCCTGCTCGTCAGCCTCGCGTTCAACCTGCTCGGCGACGGGCTGCGCGACGTCTTCGATCCGCGTCATGGAGCGTGACATGCCACTGAATTCCGTCAACGCCGCCGCGCCGCTCTGCGAGATCGACGGCCTGAAGATCGGGTTTCGCGGACACGACGGCGTCGTGTCCGACGCGGTGCGCGACCTGTCGCTGACGCTCGCGCCCGGCGAACGGCTCGGCATCGTCGGCGAATCGGGCTCCGGCAAGTCGCTGACGGGCCGCGCGCTGCTCGGCCTGCTGCCCGAAGCTGCGCGCTGGTCGGCCCGCACGATGCGCTTCGCGGGCCACGACCTGCTCGCGATGTCGGCGGGCGAACGCCGGCGCCTGTGCGGCAGCCAGATGGGGATGATCCTGCAGGATCCGAAGTATTCGCTGAACCCGGTGATGACCGTCGCGAAGCAGATGGGCGAAGCATTCCGGCTGCATGAGCCGGGGCTGCGCGGCCGCGCGCTGCGCGAACGGATCGTCGATGCGCTCGCGGCCGTGCAGATCCGCGATCCGGCGCGCGTCGCCGATGCGTATCCGCACGAGCTGTCGGGCGGCATGGGCCAGCGCGTGATGATCGCGATGATGGTGTCGACCGGCCCGCGCCTGTTGATCGCCGACGAACCGACCTCTGCGCTCGACGTCGCGGTATCGATGCAGGTGCTCGCGGTGCTCGACGCAATGATCGCGCGGCACGGCACGGGGCTAATGTTCATCAGCCACGACCTGCCGCTCGTGATGTCGTTCTGCGATCGCGTCGCGGTGATGTATGCGGGCCGCGTCGTCGAAACCTGCGCCGCGCGCGACCTGCGCAATGCCACGCACCCCTACACACGCGGGCTGCTCGCGGCGAACCCGCCGCTCGCGAACCCGCCCGACGAACTGCCGGTGCTGCGGCGCGATCCGGCGTGGCTCGATACCGTTTCGCCTGCAAGCGCCGCGACGGCACAACAGGAGTCCGCCCGATGATCGACGTCGATCACGCCTCGATCCGTTTTCCGACCCGCACGGGCCATGTCGACGCCGTGCGCGATGCGAGCTTCGCGGTGCGCGACGGCGAAGTGTTCGGCCTCGTCGGCGAATCGGGCTCCGGCAAGTCGACGCTGCTGCGTGCGCTGACCGGCCTCGTGCCGCTCGCGGGCGGCAGCCTGTCGATCGACGGCCGGCCCGTCGGCGGCACGCCCGACCGCGCATTCCGCCGCCACGTGCAGATGGTGTTCCAGGATCCGTACGCGTCGCTGCATCCGCGCTTCACGGTCGATCAGACGCTGCGCGAGCCGCTGTCGATCCACAGGATCGACGACGCCGACGCGCGCATCGCCCGCGCGCTGTCCGAAGTCGGGCTCGGCCCGGCGTTCCGCTTCCGCTATCCGCACCAGCTGTCGGGCGGCCAGCGCCAGCGTGTCGCGATCGCGCGCGCGCTGATCGTCGAGCCGCGCGTGCTGCTGCTCGACGAGCCGACCTCCGCGCTCGACGTGTCGGTGCAGGCGGAGATCCTGAACCTGCTGCGCCGCCTGCATCGCGAACGCAACCTGACGATGATCCTCGTCAGCCACAACCTCGCGGTGATCGGCTTCCTGTGCCAGCGCGTCGCAGTGATGCAGCATGGCGAGATCGTCGAACAGCTGCGGATCGAGGACGTGCGCGCCGGGCAGGTCGCACGCGACTACACGCGTACGCTGCTGCGCGCGACCGAAGGCTATCGGCGCCTCGATCCGGTCGCCTGACATGTGCGCGACGCGCGGGCGTGCGATACTCGGCACCCCGTGCGTCGGTGCGCCAGTGCGCCGACGCGCCGCCGAATGGAACCCTCGCGCGCCGCGCGGGTCCATTTCCTTTCGTCAACAGCTCAACAGCTATAGGGAGGCGTTCATGCTGCAATTCATCGAAACCCTGGTGGTCGGGCTCATCGTCGGCCTCCTCGCCCGTGCGCTCAAGCCCGGCGACGACAAGATGGGCATCCTGATGACCATCGTGCTCGGCATCGTCGGCTCGCTCGTCGCGGGCTACGTCGGCCGCGCGGCCGGCTGGTATGCGCCGGGCCAGGGCGCCGGCTGGATCGCGTCGATCATCGGCGCGATCGTGCTGCTCGTGATCGTCGGCGCGGTGCGCAAGCGCGCGGGCTGACCGCCGCATCGCCCGCATCGATGCACAACGGCCGCTCGTTCACACGAGCGGCCGTTTTCTTTTTACACACCTCAATTCGCGCCCCCCTCGAATCGTTGAGTCCTCAACGATTTACCAGCAAACGCCGCATCCATTGATGCCCCTTCCGCAAGCGTACGCCACCGGCAATACCCTGACTTGCGGCCGCGCAAATTTGAGATAAATTGATTAAAGGAATACGGCGTCATTTGCTTATTGCCGTTATTTCCGTCTTTTCATTCAAGAGGTCCGATGGATTTGCCGTTTACGCATACAGCACCGCAGCGTTGACGGACTGCCATTCGAGCGGCCCCGCTGCGACGCGCTTCCTCTCTGGAGCCTGTCATGAAGCATCGCCTGTTTGCCGCCTCGTTTGCGCTGGCTGCCGCGCTTCTGGCCTCGTCCTCGTCATTTGGCGCCGACACGTCCGGCATCATCCACTTCACCGGCATGATCGTCGAGCCGCCGTGCTCGTTCGCGCTCGACACCGCCGACACCGCACATGCGCACGTGCGCCCCGACTGCCCGCGTCCGGTGACCGGACAAGTCGCGTTCGTCGACGCGGCCAGCCTGCGCACGATCAAGACCACGACCTTTACGCAGGCGTCGCGCGCAATCGTTTTACCGGACCGTCCGGGCAACGCGCATGCGCCGATGATCGCCGTCGTCACCTATCAGTAAGCAACACGCGCCGCCGGCGTCGCGTCGCGCGTCAGTCGCGATGGCTGGCGATCCAGTCGCTGAACGCGCGAATCTTCTGCTGGCTGCCGATGCTCTCGGGATAGACGAAGAAATAGCGGGCGCCGGTCTCGAGCACGATGTCGAACGGCCGTTCGAGCCGGCGCACGCTGACGTCGTCGTCGACGAGCGTCACGTCGCCGATCGCGACGCCGAAGCCCTGCATCGCCGCGTTCGTCGCGAGATCGAGCGTGTCGAAGGTCGGGCCGCGCTCCGCGTCGACGGCACGCTCACCCGCGTAATCGAGCCACGCGCGCCAGTCGCGATGGTCGCGCGTCGGATGCAGCAGCGTATGGCGCGCGAGATCGCCGACCGCATCGAGCGGCGTCGCGTGCCGCAGCTCGGGTGCGCACACCGGCGTCAGCCGCTCGTCGAACAGCGGCAGCGCGAACACGCCCGCGCCCGGCGACGTGCCATAGACGACCGCCGCATCGAACGGCTCGGTCGAGAAATCGACGACGTGCTGCCACGCGGTCGTGATCTGCACGTGGAGATCGGGATGCTCGCCCTGGAAGCGCATGATGCGCGGCAGCATCCAGCGCATCACGCAGGTCGGCACCTTCAGCGCGAGATCGGTGCGCTGCCGCGTGAGCTTCATCGAGATGTCCTCGATCCGCGCGAAGCTCTCGTTGACGACCGGCAGCAATTGCTCGCCCTCCGCCGTCAGCGTGAGGCCCTTCGCGTGCCGCTTGAACAACGGAAAGCCGTAGTGCGCCTCGAGTGTCAGGATCTGCCGGCTCACCGCGCCCTGCGTGAGGCACAGCTGCTCGGCCGCGCGCGTGAAGCTGCGGTGGCGAGCCACGGTCGAGAAGATCTGCAGCGCGTGCAGGGGCGGAAGTCGGCGCATGACGAAGCGTGTAAGGCGGGTAAACGGACCGCGGATCGCGGATCGACCGCGCTGAACGACGGCGCGGCAGGACCGCGCGTCGACACCGGCGCGCGCTGATCGACACGATAAGCCAAACGCCGGCTTTACGCGAGGTGCGCCGGGCGCTCAGGTCGTGGGGACAAGCGCACCCGCCGCGATGCGCGCCGCCGACGCGACGACGTCCGCGCGTGCCGCCGCGTCGGCACGCGGCTGCGTGAACGACACGGCCAGCACGATCGGCGCGCGTGACGGCGGCCACAGCACCGCGACGTCGGTCGTCGTGCCGTAGCCGCCGGTGCCGGTTTTGCCGGCAATGCGCCAGCCGGGCGGCACGCCGGCCGCGATCCCGGTCGCGCCGCCGGTCATCCATTCGGTGAGCTGCGCACGCTGCGGCTCGCGCAGCGTGTCGCCGAGCAGCAGCCGCTGCAGCATGTCGACCATCGCCACCGGCGTCGACGTATCGCGCTCGTCGCCGGGCGCGGCCTGGTTCAGTTCGGGTTCCCAGCGGTCGAGCCGGAACGCGGTATCGCCGCTTTCATGCGCGAACGACGTGACGGCCTGCGGGCCGCCGAGCACGCCCATCAACAGGTTCCCCGCGCCCTTGTCGCCCGACTGCAGCAGCGCCGTGCAGAGCTGCGCGATCGTCATCCCCGTATCCACATGGCTTTCCGTCACCGGCGACCCGGCCACGACCTCGTAGCGGCGGTACAGGATGCGGCGCGGCAGCAGCGATGCGTCGAGCGAACCGCGCGCGAGTATCGCGGCGGCGGCGGTGACCGCATAGGTGCCGCACAGCGGAAAGCGCTCGCGCGCGTGATGCGCGATGCGCGTGCCTTTCGATGTATCGAGTGCGGCGACGCCCAGCCGGCCGTTCGACGCTTTTTCGAGCGCGGCGAGTTCGGCCTGGGCGACGTGGGCGCGCCCCTGGTCGGCGACGGGCGCCGACGAGCACGCGGCGACGAACGGCGCGGCGACGGCGGCGAGCAACAGCGAGCGGCGTGTCGGAGAGTGTTCCATGGATGAAGGCTGTTCGGTCGGAAACGGTGGCACGGAGCAACGCACGCGCGCATCGGCGATGCGCGCGTGTTCACGCCGACGGCCGGCTCGCGACGGCTTCGCCGCGCATCCCCGAAGACGTCCGTCGGCCCCGCATGCGGCGGGACTCACATGAACAGACCCTAGCGTAGCAGCGCGCGCGGCCCGCGTCAGCCTTGCGACGAAGGCAGGTACGGCATCGGATTGACGGGCTTGCCGTCGCGCCGCACTTCGAACAGCAGCGCGACCCGCGAGTTGTCGAGGTCGCCCATCTCGGCGATCTCGTCACCCTGGCGCACGATATCGCCGGTCTTCACGAGCAGCTTGCGGTTGTGCGCATAGGCCGTGAGGAAATCGGCGTTGTGCTGAACGATGATCAAGGTGCCGTAATCGTTCAGGCCGCTGCCCGCGTACATCACGCGGCCGTCGGCGGCCGCGCGAACCGGGTCACCCGGCCGGCCGGCGATCTGGATGCCGCGGTTCTGCCCCGGCTTGAATGCATCGACGATCTTGCCCTGCGCGGGCCATTTGAGCGCCACCGCGCCCGCATGCCGCCGGGTTTCCTTCACGACCTGCCGGTCGCTCGCCGTCGACGCGCTCGCCTGCGCGGCGCCCGCCGCATTGTTCGCGGCGGCCGGCACGGCCGCCTGCGCGCTGGCGGGCGCGCCCGGCGCCTGCAACGGCTGCTGCCGGACGATGCGCAGCACCTGCCCCATGCGCAGCCGGCCGCGCCCGTCGAGCTTGTTCCAGGTCCGCAGGTCGGCGACGCTGCAATCGTTGGCGGACGCGATGCCCGACAGCGTGTCACCGCGTTTCACCACGTACTTCTGCGCGACGAGAATGGGCGCCGGCGGCGCCGCGGGCGTGGCCGCCGGCGCGGCGGCGAGCTGGCCCGACGGCGAACCCGCCAGCGTATCGCTCGGCGGGACGGACGGCGTGCTGGCGCAACCGGCCATGACGAGCACCGCGGCCAGGCCGGACAGCCACGCCGACTTGCGGCAAATCTCGCGCTGTTTCATGGACGATCGACTCCGGTTTGACAATCTTTCAAGCATCTCAAAAACGGAACGGCCGACGTGTAACCGGATGCAAACAATGATGACAAACGATCACGAACCGGGCGCCGGCAAACGCTTGTTACCGGGAATACGGTCGGATTCGGAAAAACTTGACGGTATTGGATGGGCGATGCGGAAGAAATTTCGCGATGCGCCGATTATTTCGAACAGCTTTCATTGCGCGCGTGACCGCGCGGGCCAGCCGCTGCGGCCCGCGCCGCCCGCCCGCTCAACGCAGCCAGTCGACCAGCTCCGCGCAGGCCCACGCGATGCCGATGCACAGGAACAGCACGTGCAGCGCGATCTTGAACGACACGCCCCACGACGAATCGACCCGCATGACAGTCTCCCCCGGTTGATATGCGGCCATGATCCGGCATCGATCCCGCCCCGAAAATGCGGAACCGGCGAACGGGGTCTCAGGCCCAGCCTGAGACCGGTGCGGCGGTTCCTGCTAACTTATCGGCCATACCCATCCTTACGCGCCCCCACCGATCATGCGCTTCGACCTGACCGACCTGCGGCTCTTCCTGAACATCTGCGAGGCCGGCACGATCACGGGCGGCGCCGAGCGCACCCACATCACGCTGCAGGCCGCCAGCGAGCGCATCCGCGGGATGGAGGACGAGCTCGGCGTGCCGCTGCTGCACCGGACCAAGTCGGGTGCGCAGGTAACCGACGCCGGCCGCGCGCTCGAGCACCACGCGCGCACGGTGCTGCAGCAGATCGACCACATGCGCGGCGAGTTGCAGCAATACGGCCAGGGGCTGCGCGGGCATATCCGGCTGCTGTGCAACACGGCGTCGCTGAGCGAATACCTGCCCGACGCGCTCGCCGCGTATCTGCCGCTTCATCCGAAACTGTCGATCAGCGTCGAGGAGCGCTCGAGCCAGGAAATCGTGCATGCGATCCGCAACAGGACGGCCGAGGTCGGCATCGTCGCCGATTCGGTCGGGCTCGGCGGGCTCGAACAGAAGCCGTTCAGAGAGGACTGGCTGATCGCGGTCGTGCCGGCCGGTCATCCGCTCGCCGCGCGCGACAAGGTCGCGTTCGACGAGATCGCCGACGCGGACTTCATCGGGCTGACCGACGGCAGCGCGCTGCAGGTCCATCTGGCGGACCAGGCGCGTGCGCTCGGCAAGCGGATCCGCTACCGTGTGCAGCTGAAGAGTTTCGATGCGATCTGCCGCGTGATCGCAAGCGGCGTGGGGATCGGCATCGTGTCGCGCCATGCGGCCGAACGCGCGATGCAGACGATGGACGTGCGGCTCGTCGAGCTGTCCGATGCGTGGAGCCACCGCAAGCTGACGCTCTGCGCGCGCTCGTTCGATGCGCTGCCGAAATACACGCAGGCGTTCGTGTCGTATCTGTCGGGCGACATGCCACCACGCTGAACGTCGCGCGCTCCGCAACAGCCGGGCGATACCCGAGGAGACATCGCAGCCATGACCGGACCCGAACTCGCGATGCACTATCGCGCCTACATCGACTGCCTGAACCGGCAGGACTGGCCGGCGCTCGGCCGGTACGTCGCCGACAACGTGATCCACAACGACCGGCCGCTCGGCCTGGCCGGCTATCGCGCGCTGCTGGAGCAGGATTTCCGCGACATTCCGGATCTCCATTTCGAGGTCCGGCTGCTCGTGAGCGAACCGCCGCGCATCGCATGCCGGCTGCGCTTCGCCTGTGCGCCGAAAGGGACCTTCATGGGGCTCGCCGTCGACGGCACGCGCGTCACGTTCGCCGAGAACGTGTTCTATGAATTTCATGACGGCAGGATCCGGCAGGTCTGGTCGGTGATCGACAAGGCCGCGATCGAAGCGCAGCTGTGACGCTGGCGGCCGTCACGGCTTAGCGCAGCCCCGACACGGCCATATAGGCGCCGAGCGCGATCATCCCGACGAAGAAGCAGCGCTTGAACGCCTTCTCGCTCATCACGCGCCGCGCGTACTGCCCGCCGATCATCCCCGCCAGTGCCGGCACGAGTGCCAGCGCCGATACGCCGAGATCGACCGTCTGCAGCGCGCCCGTCACGCGCAACTGCAGGCCGAGCGCGATCGTCGACGCGGTAAACGACAACCCGAGCGCCTGGATCAGCTCGTCTTTCGACAGGCGCAGCGCCTGCAGATACGGCACGGCCGGCACGACGAACACGCCGGTCGCGGCCGTCACGACACCCGTCAGGTAGCCGACCGCGGCCGACAGCCACTTTTCGTGACGGCCCGGCGCGGGCAGCCGCGCGGCGGCGAGCCCCCAGCCGCCGTACGCGACCAGCACGATGCCGAGTGCCGCGCGGGTCCACGCGCTGCCGGCCGCGAGCGCGGGCAGCCCGCCCGTCAGCGTGCCGAGCGTCAGCGCGGCGAGCAGCGGCCACAAACGCCGCAGCAATGGCCCGAACGACGGGCCGAGCCACAACTGCCACACGTTGGTGATGAACGACGGCACGAGCAGCAGGCTCGCGGCGGCCGACGGCGGCATCGCGAGCGTCAGCAGCCCCATCGCGATCGTCGGCAGCCCGAGGCCGATCATGCCCTTGACCGCGCCGGCGAGCAGAAAGACCAGCACGATGATCGTCAGCGTATGCGTTTGCATGGCGGGTGTTCCGTCCGGTTGAATACGGCGCCGATGGTGAACCACCGTCACGCCGTCGGCCATCTGGCTTTGCCTGAGGCTGGCTCGGGCCCGCCCGGCGGGGCCTTTCACCCCGCCATCCCGTCACCCCGTCGCCCCGCCATGCGCGCCGTTCAGGCGCCGTGCGCCGGCCCCCGTCCCTGCTCGCTGTCGAGGTGCGCCATCTGCGCGGCGGGATAACGCTCGCCGGCAGCCGCCCCGGCGGGAACCGCCGTTTCGATGCGAGCGAGATCATCGACCGTTAGTTGCGATTTGGATGCCTGAAGCGCGTCCTGGAGTTGCGTGCGCTTGCGCGCGCCGATCAGCGGCACGATGTCGTCGCCGCGCGACAGCGCCCACGCGATCGCGATCTGCGCCGGGTTGCTGCCCTTCTCGTCGGCGATCGCGCGCAGCGCGTCGACCAGCGCGAGGTTGTGCGCGAGGTTCTCGCCCTGGAACCGCGGGCTGGCCGCGCGGAAATCGCTCTCGCCCTGCCGCGCCGCGCTCCAACCGCCGCCGAGCAGCCCGCGCGACAGCACGCCGTAGGCCGTCACGCCGATCCCGAGTTCGCGGCACACGGGCAGGATGTCCGTCTCGATCCCGCGCGACAGCAGCGAGTATTCGATCTGCAGGTCGGCGATCGGCGCGACGGCCGCCGCGCGGCGGATCGTATCGGCACCGACCTCCGACAGGCCGATGTGACGCACGTAGCCGGCCTTCACGAGATCGGCGATCGCCCCGACCGTCTCTTCGATCGGCACCGCCGGATCGACGCGCGCCGGCCGGTAGATGTCGATGTGGTCGGTGCCGAGCCGCTTCAGCGAATACGCGACGAAATTACGGATCGCCTGCGGCCGCGCGTCGTAGCCGACGAACGCGCCGGCCGGATCGCGCAGCGCGCCGAACTTCACGCTGATCAGCACCTGGTCGCGCGTGCGGCCGCGCAGCGCGTCGCGGATCAGCATCTCGTTGTCGCCCATCCCGTAGAAGTCGCCCGTATCGAGCAGCGTGATCCCGTTGTCGAGCGCCGCGTGCAGCGTCGCGATGCTTTCGTCGCGATCCGCCGGCCCGTAGAGATCCGACATCCCCATGCAGCCGAGCCCGATCGCCGACACCTGCGGGCCCGTGCGGCCCAGTTGACGCTTGTCCATGTCCGTTTCCTCGCGGTGGTGAGTGAATGAACCGGATTCTGGGCGTAACGCGGCGCGCGATAAACGCGAAACGCCCAACCAAATCATTCGACGCTGATTAACAATGGAGCCTGTCCCGATCCGCCACGTTTCCGCCCCGCATGGACCATCTGCATGCAATGCGCATCTTTGCGCGCGTCGCCCACCTCGGCAGCTTCACGAAAGCCGCCGAGCAGTTGCAATTGCCGCGCCCGACCGTCAGCAATGCCGTTCAGTACCTGGAGAAGCACCTGAAGGTGCGCCTGTTGCAGCGGACGACGCGGCGGGTCGCGCTGACCGCGGAAGGCGCGACCTACTACGAGCGTTGCACGCGGCTGCTGGCCGACCTGGACGACGCCGAGACGCTGTTCGACGAAGCCGGTGCGTCGCCGCGCGGCCTGATCCGCGTCGACCTCCCCGAGCGCTTTGCGCTGAACAAGGTGATTCCGGCGCTGCCGGATTTCCACGCACACTATCCCGACCTGCGCGTCGTGCTGAGCACGACCGACCGCTTCGTCGATCTCGTCGCCGACGGGATCGACTGCGCGGTGCGGGTCGGCATGCTGTCCGACACGTCGCTGGTCGCGCGGCGCGTCGGCGAGATGGCGCAGATCAACTGTGCGTCGCCCGCGTATCTTGCGCGATACGGCACGCCGCGCTCGCCGGACGATCTGCCCGACCACGTCGCGGTCGGCTATTTCTCGAGCCGCACGGGCCGCGAGCTGGACTGGGAATATGCGGACATGGATTCCGGCGCGCTGCAGACCGTGAAGATGCGCAGCGTGGTCGCGGTGAACAGCTCGCACGCGTATCTCGCGTGCTGCCTCGCGGGCCTCGGGCTGATCCAGGCGCCGCGTGACGGGCTCGCGCCGCTGCTGGAAGACGGCTCGCTGGTCGAGGTGCTGCCGGAATGGCATGCGGCGCCGCTGCCGGTGTCGGTCGTGTTTCCGAACGGCCGGCATCTGGCGCCGCGCGTGCGGATCTTCGTCGACTGGCTCGCGCACACGCTCGACGACGCGCACCGGGCGCAATGACGACGGCCGGCACCGGGGCAACCCGCCCCGGGCGCCGGCCGGTCAAGCGCATCAAAACTTGTGGCGGATCGCGGCGCGCACCGCGAACTGGTTCGCCGACGACGACGGACCGTCCGTCCCGACCACGTAGCCGCCGTCTGCCGCGGTGCCCGTCTTGTCGCCGGCGACCTTCTGCCATGCGCCCTGCAGGTAGACGTCGGTGCGCTTGGACAAGCTGTAGTCGGCCATCAGCCCGACGGTGTGGTACTTCGGCTTGAACGAACCGGCCGTGGCGTCGAACTTGCCGTCGGTGTACACGTACTGCGCGCCGAGATAGAAGTCGGGCGTGAGCTGGTACTTGCCGTTGATCTCGAAATTCTGGAACTTGGTGGCCGTGAGCCCGAGGCCGTCGAACGTCGACGCCGGCAGGTAGACGGTCGACACCGGGTTCTTCACGTCGGTCTTCGTATAGACGAAGCCGACCGTCGCCGCACCGAACGTATAGTTGATGCCGCCGCCGAAGATCCGCAGGCGGTCGGCGACGAAGTTCGCGTCGTCGGCCGCGATCGCGCCCGCGCTGCCGACGCCCGGGCTGTTCGCCTGCAGGTACGCGGCCGCGACCTGCAGCCCGGCCAGCGAATACTGCGCGCCGATGCTGTACTGGCGGTTGGTCGAGAAACCCGTGCTGTTGCTGAAGCTGTAGGTGCCGCCGAACGACAGCCCGTTCCAGTCGGGGCTCGCGTACTTGACCGTGTTGTTGACGCGGAACGAGTTGTCCGTGTTGTCGTTGTCGAACGGGTGCGAGAACAGCGTGCCGCCCCAGTTGCCGTTCGCGGTGAGCGGCGCGAGATAGTCGACGACGGCATCGTACTGGCGGCCGAAGGTCAGCGTGCCGAAGCGCGAGGCGCTCAGCCCGACGAACGCCTGGCGGCCGAACATCCGGCCGCCCTGGTTGAGCCGGCCGTTGTTCACGTCGAAGCCGTTTTCCAGCGTGAAGATCGCCTTCAGCCCGCCACCCAGGTCCTCGCTGCCCTTCAGGCCCCAGCGGCTGCCCTGCGCATAGCCGCTCGCCAGCTGGTAATTCGTTTTTCCGACCCCGTTCACGTTCACGTTGTTCGTGTAGTTGAAGCCCTCGTCGATCAGGCCGTACAGCGTCACGCTGTCCTGCGCGAAGGCCGGCGCGGCGAAAGCGGCCAGCGCGGCGGCAAAAATGACGTGCTTCTTCATGACGGATCTCCGGAGCCGGGTGCCGGGCAGGCCATTCGCCCGGCGATTGTTTGGTCTGTTTTATAGAGGTGGCCCGCAGGGCGGACTGCGCGGTGTGCGGCCGCGAGGACAAAATGGTGTCACGTCGCAAACCGCCCGTCCATCGGGGCGTGGGCGCGGCAAGCAAAGCGTTGCGCTCGTCCAACTGCCCTGTTCTTCCGATGGCATGACCAGGCTTATCGGCAACGGCCGGCCGGCCCGCCATCCGCGTAAACCCGGACGGCACCGCATCGGTGGCACAATGCGCATCCGTTCGTCATTTCTTCACGAATTCATGCTTCACCCCGATTCATGCGCGGCAGGTGCCGGCCGCGCACGCGGCGCGCGCCGGGAGGCGGCCCGATGACCGCCGCCGCCCGGGCCGGCCGCTACGCCGAGCTCGATTTCTTCCGCGGCCTCGTGCTGCTGGTGATCGTCGTCGACCACATCGGCGGCAGCATCCTGTCGCGCGTGACGCTGCATGCGTACGCGCTGTGCGATGCGGCCGAGGTGTTCGTGTTCCTCGGCGGCTTCGCGACCGCCATCGCGTACAACTCGCTCGCCGAGCGCCACGACGAGGCCGCCGCGCGCCAGCGTTTCATCCGCCGTGCGTTCGAGATCTACCGCGCATTCCTCGTGACGGCCGGCCTGATGCTGCTGATCACCGCCGCGCTGAACGCGTTCTCGATCGACGGCCCGAACATGCCGACCAACGATCTCGACGGCCTGCTCCACAAGCCGCTCGCCGCGCTGCGCGACATCCTGCTGTTCCGCCGCCAGCCGTATCTCGCGTCGGTGCTGCCGATGTATGCGTTCTTCGCGCTGCTCGTCCCGCTCGCGCTGCCGCTCGCGCGCACCCAGCCGTGGCTGATGCTCGCGTTCAGCGGCTCGCTCTGGTACGCGGCGCCGCACGTCGCGCGCTTCTTGCCGACCGTCGAAGGCGCGCCGTGGGACTTCAACCCGTTCGCGTGGCAGTTCCTGTTCGTGCTCGGCGTGATCGCGCGCTGCCAGCCCGTCTACCAGACGCTCGCGCCGAAACCGCAGGGCTGGCTGCTGACGGCCGTGTCGCTCGCGATCGTCGCGGCCGGCGCGTACTACCGGCTGCGCATCGAGCCGTTCCCGACCGATCCGTCGATCAAGCAGAACCTCGGCGTGCTGCGGCTCGCGAACTTCCTCGCGATCGCGTGGCTCGCGGCCAAGCTCGTGCACCTCGGGTGGATGAAGAAGGTCGCGCACGCGATGCCGTGGATCGGCACGATCGGCCGCCAGGGGCTGCTGTGCTTCGTCGCCGGCACCGGCATCTCGCTCGCGGTCGACTCGCTGCTCTACCAGGCGACCGAAGGCTATCTGGACGTGCCGCTCGGCCTGACCGCCGACATCGTTGCAATCGGGCTGCTTTATCTCGTCGCGAAGCTCTATGCGCCGCTGGTGTCGCGGCTGCCGTTCCCGTTCCGTACGCGGCGATGACGTGCCGCGCCGTCACGCGCCGCTGCTACGATAGCGGGCGCCTCTCCTGAAACGCTTCGCCATGCGCCGACTCGCCCTTCCGTTCGCCGCCGCCCTGATCGCCGGCTCCATCGCCACCGCCCACGCCACGCCGGGCGGGCCCGCGGCTGCGCCGGCGACGTCCGCGCCCGCGATCGTCCCGCCCGCAACGGTCGCGCCGGCCACCCAGGAGCCGCCGGTCAATCCGGGCAGCAGCGTCGTGCTGCGCGCGTTCCGGTCGGTGTCGCTGAAGCGCGACTGGTCGTACACGGTCTACCTGCCGCCCGGCTACAACCCGGAAGGCGCGCGCTACCCGGTGCTGTACCTGCTGCACGGCAATGCCGGCAATGCGAACGACTGGATCACTCAGGGCCGGCTGCAGGCCACGGCCGACACGCTGATCGAGCGCCGCGAGATCCCGCCCGTCGTGATCGTGATGCCGCAAGGCGGCACCGACTGGTACGTCGACCGCAAGGAGAAGATGCAGAGCGCGTTCCTGAACGACCTGCTGCCGGAAGTCGAAGCGCACTTCGCGGTGTCGAACCAGCGCGCGGGCCGCGCGATCGGCGGCGTGTCGATGGGCGGCTTCGGCGCGCTGCGTTTCTCGCTGCTCGAACCGGGCCTGTTCTGCGGCGCGATGCTGCTGAGCCCCGCGATCTACGCGAACGAGCCGCCGCTCAATTCCGCCGCGCGCTATGTCGGCGTGTTCGGCGACCGGCAGTTCGACCCGCGCGTGTGGCACGAGCTGAACTATCCGTCCCTGATGCACGGCTATTTCGCGCGCAACTGGCGCGTGCCGATGTTCATCGCGGCCGGCGACGACGACCTGACGATCCAGGCCGAATCGAGCGTGCTGTACACCCACCTGCGCCGCGCGCAGAACCCGGCCGAACTGCGCATCGTCGATGGCGGGCACACGTGGGACGTGTGGCGCGGGGTGCTCGGGTCGGGGTTGAAGTACGCGCTGGAATGCGTGAAGTAATGGAGCCGGCCGACGCGTCAGGCAACCGCACAATGATCACCTGACGCCGCTTCCTGCGCTGCGCCGGTGTCGGCGGCGCAAGGCGCGCGCTGCGCTGTCGCGCTGACTCGCACCCGATTCAATTCCACGCATGCCGCGCCGGCCGCACGCCGTTCAGGTAGTAGTTGCCGACGAGGTGATACTTCCACCGCACCGGATCATGCAGCGTGTGCGTGCGCGCATTGCGCCAGTGCCGGTCGAGATTGTGTTCGGCGAGCGTCGACTGCGTGCCCGCCAGCTCGAACAGCTTCTCGCCCGCGAGCAGCGCGATCTCGGTCGTCAGCACCTTCGCCTCGCCGATCGCGACCGATGCACGCGCGACATCGTCGTCGGTCACCGTGCCGCGCGCGCCGATCTCGTCGAGCGTGCGCGCCGCGCGTTCGAGCAGCGCTTCCGCCGCATGCAGCTGGATATGCAGACGGCCGATCTCGCGGACGATCAACGGATCGTCGGCCGCCCGCTCGACGCCGCTGTCGACCCACGGCCGCGTGCGCGTGCGCACGAACGTCTCCGTATCGGCGATCGCGGCCTTCGCGATGCCGGCATCGATCGCCGCCTGGATGATCTGCGACAGCGGGCCGTTGAGCGTCGGCTCGTCCGACACGCGCTGCGCGTGCAACACATGCGAAGCCGGCACGCGCACGCCGTCCAGCACCACCGTGCCGCTCGCGGTCGTGCGCTGCCCGAAGCCCGACCAGTCGTCGATCACGGTCAGCCCCGGCGTCGGCTGCGGGATGTAGGCGAGCCACGCCTGCTGCGCATCGTCAAGGCCGAGCACCGGCACGTAGTGCGCGAACAGTGCGCCGGTCGAATAGAACTTCGTGCCGTCGACGACATAGTCGTCGCCGTCGCGCCGCACGCGCGTCTTCAGGTCGAGCACGTGCTTCGTGCCCTTCTCCGAAAAGCCGTTGCCGAAGCGCTTGCCGCTCAGGATCTCCGCGAAGAAATGGCGCTTCTGTGCGTCGGTGCCGGTCAGCGCGATCACGTCGACCAGCCCGAAGTGGTTCTGCGGCAACTGCCCGAGCGACGCATCGGCCGCCGCGACGATCTTGATCACCTCGGTGAGCGTCACGTTCGATACGCCCGCGCCGCCATAGGCCTTCGGCACCGTGATTGCCCACAGCCCCGACTGCGAGAACCATTCGATCTCGTCGCGCGGCAGCCGGCGCTCGCGGTCCCGCTCGGCCGCCCCTTCGGCCAGCCGCTGCGCGAGTGCCTGCGCAACCGCGATCGCCTGCGCGTCATCGGCGATCACGCGGGCCACCTGCGGTCTTGCGTCGGCCGGCCGGTCCTGAATCGTCGCGCTCGTATCTGACATCGGGCTCTCCTGTCGAATCACGAAAGCATTCAATCTAGCAGCGCGCTGCAGGCCGGCAAACCGAGCGATTCTCGTAACGATATTCCTTCGGATAACAAACGACATCGCACGGCACGGCATCCGCTTCCGCGCTTCGGCGTCGCAATCGATGCCCGGGCGTCGACGTTTCCCGTCGCCGTTCGGCGTAATGCACAGCGACGATAACGATCTGCGAATCCGTTATTGGAACGCGCGCGCCGTGCTTCCTATACTGGGCTCCCGGTGCAAACGGCCCCGCCCTACGAGGAACCCCGCATGACTTCGTCGCACGCAGATACCGAATTGTCCACCGGCACCGACTACGACGCACTCGCGAGCCGGTTCCGGCCGATCTTCGACCGGATTGCCGCCGGCACGGCCGAGCGCGAACGCCGCCGCGAACTGCCGCACGAAGCGATCGGCTGGCTCAAGGCCGCCGGCTTCGGCGCGATACGGCTGCCGGTGCGTGACGGCGGCGCCGGCGCATCGCTGCCGCAGCTGTTCCGGCTGCTGACCGAACTCGCCGCCGCCGATTCCAATCTGCCGCAAGCGTTGCGCGGCCACTTCGCGTTCGTCGAGGACTGGCTGAACGCGCCGCCCGGGCCGCAGCGTACGACGTGGTTCGATCGTTTCGCGAGCGGCCAGCTCGTCGGCAACGCGTGGTCGGAGGCCGGCGACGTTCCGCTCGGCCAGACGATCACCAAGGTATCGGAGCAGAACGGCCGGCTCGTGTTGAACGGCCGGAAGTTCTATAGCACCGGCAGCCTGTTCGCGGACTGGATCGACGTGTTCGCGCAGCGCGAACAGGACGGCAGCGACGTGATCGTCGCGATCGCCACCGGGCAGCCCGGCGTGATACTCGAAGACGACTGGGACGGCTTCGGCCAGAGAACGACCGGCAGCGGCACGACGCGCTTCGAGAATGCGGCGGTCGACGCCGACCACGTGATCGATTTCGCACGCCGCTTCAAATACCAGACCGCGTTCTACCAGCTGTTCCACGTCGCCACGCTGGCCGGCATCGGCCATGCGATCGTGCGCGACGCGGGCGAGCTCGTGCGCGGCCGCACGCGCGTGTACAGCCACGGCAACGCCGCGCGCGCCGGCGACGATGCGCAGCTCCAGCAGGTGATCGGTGAAATCGCATCGTGGGCCTATGCGGCCGATGCGCTCACGCTGCGCGCCGCGCAGCCGCTGCAGCAGGCATACCTCGCACGCTTCGGCGGCGACGACGAAGCGGAACATGCCGCCAACGTCACCGCCGAAATCGAATCCGCGCAGAGCCAGCTCGTCGTGTCGGAACTCGTGCTGCGCGCGGCGACGCGCCTGTTCGACGCGCTCGGCGCTTCCGCGACGCGCAGCACGACCGCGCTCGACCGTCACTGGCGCAACGCGCGGACGGTGTCGTCGCACAATCCGCTCGTCTACAAGGCGCGGATCGTCGGCGACTGGGTCATCAACGGACGCACGCCGCCGTTCGTCTGGCGCGTCGGCAACGGTGCAGGTGCGGAAGCCGGCACGGAAACGGGAGCCGCGCGATGAGCAAGACCATCCGCTTCAACGCGTTCGAGATGAATTGCGTCGGCCATCAGTCGCCCGGCCTGTGGGCGCATCCGCGCGATCGTTCGTGGCAGTACAAGGATCTCGACTACTGGACCGATCTCGCCCGCGTGCTCGAACGCGGGATCTTCGACGCGATCTTCATCGCGGACGTGATCGGCTATTACGACGTCTACCAGGGCAGCAACTACCATGCGCTGCACCAGGCCGCGCAGATCCCCGTCAACGATCCGCTGCAGCTCGCCGCGCCGATCGCGATGGCGACCGAGCATCTCGGTATCGGCATCACCGCGTCGACGACGTTCGAGCATCCGTACACGTTCGCGCGCCGGCTGTCGACCGCCGACCATCACACGAAGGGCCGGCTCGCGTGGAATATCGTCACGTCTTATCTGGAAAGCGGCGCGAAGAATGTCGGCGACAACGGACTGCGCACCCATGACGACCGCTATGCGGTCGCGGCCGAATACGTCGAGGTGCTGTACAAGCTGTTCGAAGGCAGCTGGGAAGACGGCGCGGTCGTGCGCGATCGCGACGGCCGCGTGTTCACGCATCCGGAGAAGGTGCACGAGATCGGCCACAAGGGGCGCTTCTTCGACGTGCCCGGCTATCACCTGTGCGAGCCGTCGCCGCAGCGCACGCCGGTACTGTTCCAGGCCGGCGCGTCCGGCCCCGGCAAGGCGTTCGCCGCGCAGCACGCCGAATGCGTGTTCGTCGCCGCGCCGACCCGCCCGCAACTTGCGCGCTATGTCGCCGACGTGCGCGCGCAGGCCGCCGCCGCGGGCCGCGACCCGCACGACGTGCTGATCTACAACCTCGTCACGGTGATCGTCGACGAGACCGACGAGAAGGCGCAGGCCAAGTTCGACGAGTACCGCCGCTATGTGTCGTACGACGGCTCGCTGGTGTTCATGTCCGGCTGGACCGGCATCGATTTCGGCCAGTACGCGCCGACCGATCCCGTCCGGCGCGTCGAGACGAACGCGATCGTGTCGGCCGTCGAGCATCTGGCCGGCGGAGACACCGCGTGGACGATCGAGGAACTGGCCGCGTGGGGCGGCATCGGCGGGATGGGGCCCGTGTTCGTCGGCTCCGCGCAGACCGTCGCGGACATCCTGCAGGAATGGGTCGCCGCGACCGACGTCGACGGCTTCAATCTCGCGTATGCCGTTGCGCACGAAACCTTCGAGGACATCGTGCGCTACCTCGTGCCGGAGTTGCAGCGGCGCGGCGTCTATCCGACCGAATACGCGCCGGGCACGCTGCGCGAGAAGCTGTTCGGTGCGTCGGCGCGGCTGCCGGACGCCCATCCGGCCGCGCGGTTTCGCGACATCGAACAGGTCAAGCGCGAGGCGCAACAGGTGGCCGACTACGCGTGACGGCCAGCCGGGCTGGCCAGCATGCCCGACGAACGGCCGCGCGCCCGGGCGGATTCGACTGGTCGCCCGACGCGCTGCCGCCGATCGCGCCGCACCCTGCCGCTCACAGCCACGTCCCGCCCTGCCGCTCGTTCGGTTCATCGGCGAGCGCGTCGAAATCGTGAATCCAGTCCAGGTGATGCAGCACGCTGTCACGCTCGCCGAGACGCGCGTTGCGCGCCTGCGCGGCCGGCCCGTCGGGCAGATGCAGCACGTCGGCCGCGGAGATCGACGCGTACTGCACCTTGCGCGTGCGGCCGCGCCGCAGCCGCTCGTACGCTTCCTGCGCCTCGCGCCAGTTGCCGCGCCCGGCCTTCGCCAGTTGCGCGGCCAGCACCATCGCGTCCTCGATCGACTGGTTCGCGCCCTGCCCGTGATGCGGCACCAGCGCATGCGCGGCGTCGCCGATCAGCGTCACGCGCCCGCGGCTCCAGCGGCCGAGCGGCGGCCGGTGGAACAGCCCCCAGCGCTGGCTGATCGGCACCGCGGTGATCATCTGCACCACCGCCGGATGCCAGTCCTTGAACAGGCGCAACTGCTCGCCCTCTTGCGCCGGCATGACCCAATCGCGCGACGGCCACGGCGACGGATGACGCTCGACCAGCAGGAAGTTCTGGTCGCCGTTGTCGCCGATCGGATAGTGCAGCAGATGGCCGTGCGGCCCGACCCAGAACTGAATGGACTCGGGATCGGGCAACAGGTCCATCCGCTCGGCCGGCACCACGCCGCGAAAGCCCGAGCACCCCGAATACAGCACGTCGTCGTAGCCGAGCATCCAGCGCCGCGTGATCGAACGCGCGCCGTCCGCGCCGATCACGAGATCGGCGTCGACGCGTGCGCCGTTGGCGAAGCTCAGCGTGACGCGATCCGGATGCTGCGCGAGATCGACGAGCCGATGGCCGAGATGAAT
Organism: Burkholderia sp. BCC1993; assembly: GCF_905339865.1. Classification (NCBI taxonomy): domain Bacteria; kingdom Pseudomonadati; phylum Pseudomonadota; class Betaproteobacteria; order Burkholderiales; family Burkholderiaceae; genus Burkholderia; species Burkholderia sp. BCC1993. Next base: position 87,747 of record NZ_CAJPGZ010000015.1, read on the forward strand.
CTGCCCGACACCGACCGCCTTCGACAGGATCGCCTGCAGGTCCGCGCGATGCACGCCCCAGTACGAGCCGCCGAACTGCCGGCGATAGTCGGGTTCGCCGCGATGATGGCCGATCACCGCGCCGCTGCGCCCGTCGCGATAGACGAGGCCGGGAATCTCCGCGCACACCGCGTCGAAAGCCGGCCGTAATCCCATCCGTTCGTAGAAGCGCGTCGCGTTGGCCGACAGCGCGACGGCCGCCCCCACCTCGCGCAGCACGTCGGTCTGCTCGTACAGTTGTGCGTCGATGCCCTGCTCGCGCAATGCAAGCGCCAGCGTCAGGCCGCCGATGCCGGCCCCGACGATCGCGATCCTCAGATTCGTCTGCATGATGAACGTGTCTCCGATATTCAGATAGTGAGTGGTCGAGGCCGCGGCGCGCGCGACCTGCCTGGCGCGCCAGTCGAATGCGAGCGCCGTATCGGTATTTTCAGCAGCGCCCCTTCATCCCACAATAAAATGCAGGGAATCTGCTTCATCACTGATCGGAATGATCCGACACAACCCGGAACCATGGAACTGAGCGAGATCGACCTCAATCTGTTGCTGCTGTTTCAGCGACTGATGCAGGAGCGGCGCGTGTCGAGCGTCGCCGAGCAGATGAACATGAGCCAGCCGGGCGTCAGCAACGCGCTCGCGAAGCTGCGCCGCCGGCTCGGCGATCCGCTGTTCGTGCGCGGCCCGGGCGGCGTGGTGCCGACGCCGTTCGCGCTGCGCCTGGCCGAACCGGTTGCGCACGCGCTGTCGACGCTGCATGCCGCGCTCAACCCCGAGACCGGTTTCGATCCGCTGCGCGCGTCGCGCACGATGACGATCGGGATGACCGATATCGGCGAAGTCGTGTTCCTGCCCGCGCTGCTCGAACACCTGTCGCGCACGGCACCGGGCATCGCGCTCAATACGGTGCGCAACACGAGCGTCAACCTCGCCGACGAGATGGCCGACGGCCGCGTCGATCTCGCGATCGGCCTGCTGCCGCAGTTGCAGGGCGGGTTCTATCAGCGCCGGCTGTTCGATCAGCGCTACGTGTGCCTGTTCCGGCGCGGGCATCCTCTCGAGGACGCGCCGCTGACCGTCGACGCATGGCGGGCGGCCGAGCATCTCGTCGTGGTGTCGGCCGGCACCGGTCACGGCCAGGTGGACGAATGGCTGAAGCGGCGCCGCGTGAAGCGCCGCGTGCGGCTGACGGTGCCGCATTTCATGAGCGTCGGCTATATCCTGCAGCGCACCGACCTGATCGCGACCGTGCCGGAACACCTGGCGCTGCAGCTCGCCGCGCCGTTTTCGCTCGGCTGGCGCGCGTTGCCGGTCACGCTGCCGGGCGCGCCGATTCACATGCTGTGGCATGCGCGTGTGAATCAGGATGAAGGCAACCGGTGGCTCCGCGATGTCGTGGTCAGCCTGTTCGCGCAAGCCGGAACGCGCGAACGGAAGGCCGCGCCGGCGCGCAAGGCATAGCCGCTCGCGTCGCGAAATCCGGTGTGCGCGGTAGGATGTCGCTTCGACCGGCGCGGCGAGTCCATCGCGCGCCCGCCGCCGCTTTCCTCACCCAACCCGCAGGAAATCAAGCCATGTCTGTCTCGAAGAAGTTCGCCGCCGTCACGGGCGCCGGATCCGGCATCGGTCGTGCCGCGGCAATCGCGCTCGCGAACGCCGGATTTGCCGTCGCGCTGATCGGACGCAAGGAAGCCTCGCTGCGTGAAACGAAAGAGGCGATCGTCGCCGACGGTGGCGACGCACACGCGTTTCCGGCCGACGTCACCGACGAAGCGTCGGTGGAACACGCGTTCGCGCAGATCGCGCAGCGGTTCGGGCGGCTGGACGTCCTCTTCAACAATGCCGGGCGCAACGCGCCGGCCGTGCCGCTCGACGAACACGCGTTCGGCGTGTGGAACGACGTCGTCGCGACGAACCTGACGGGCGTCTTTCTGTGTGCGCGGGCCGCGTGGCGCCTGATGAAGGCGCAAACGCCGCAGGGCGGCCGGATCATCAACAACGGCTCGATCTCCGCCTATACGCCGCGCCCGAACACGATCGCGTACACGGCCACCAAGCATGCGGTAGCCGGCATCACCAAGTCGCTCGCGCTCGACGGCCGCGCGTACGGCATCGCCTGCAGCCAGATCGACATCGGCAACGCGGCGACGTCGCTGACGGATCGCATGACGGAAGGCGTGCTGCAGGCCGACGGACGCATGGCGCCCGAGGCGCGGATGGACGTCACGCATGTCGCGAATGCGGTCGTTCAGATGGCGAATCTTCCGCTGGATACGAACATCCTGAACATGACGATCATGGCGACCGCGATGCCGTTCGTCGGACGGGGATAAAGCCCGGCGCCGCGCCGTTTCTGCTGCGCCGGGCCGCGATGCCGGGCACGCCGCCCGGCCACCCGGCTTCGCTCGTCCTTGACAAGTTGCGCATCGCAACTAATATTACTTGCGACACGCAACTTTCCCGGGCTCGGCATGGACCTCATCGATATTCCGTCGAAGACGCGCGAAGCGACGATCCTCGAACTTCGGGACTTCTCGCGCAAACTGGTTCGCGAACTGGGTTTCATGCGGGCGACATTGGCCGACAGCGATCTGGCGCCGTCTGCCGTTCACGCCGTTCTCGAGATAGGCATGGCGCCTGGCATCAGCGCAAAGGATCTGGGCAGCATTCTGCGTCTGGATAAATCAAACACGAGCAGGCAGCTTTCCCGGCTCGAAACGGCCGGCTTCGTGACGCGCCGCGTCTCGCCCGACGATGCGCGTGCGACGCAGCTGTACCTGACTGCCGACGGGCAAAAACTGCGCAAGAAGATCGACCAGTTTGCGACGCGTCAGGTGTCGAATGCGTTGCGCCGGATGGTTCCGGCGGACCAGCAAACCCTCGTCCGCTCCCTCGCGCTTTATAGCGATGCGCTCGCGCAAGACAATGCCACCGACACGCGCACGCCTAAAGCGGACACCACGCAGATCGTCGACGGCTACCAGCCCGGCTGTATCGGCGACATAGCAAGCCTTCACGCGCGGTTCTATTCGGAACACTGGGGGTTCGGCGCTTTCTTCGAGAAAAAGGTGGCGACCGAACTCGCGGAATTTGCCGGCACCCTGCCGGCCGAAGGCAAGGCTCTGTGGCTCTATGCCGAACACGGCCGCGCACTCGCCTCGGTCGCGATAGACGGGAATAAAGCCACGGGAATCGCACATTTGCGATGGTTCATCGTCGACGATGCATTGCGTGGCTTCGGGATCGGACGGGAACTGATGACACGCGCCATGCATTTCGTCGACGCGCAGCAGTTCGACGAGACCTACCTGTGGACGTTCAAGGGGCTGGATTCGGCACGTCACTTGTATGAATCGTTCGGCTTTACGCTGACCAGCGAATCGGAGGGCGCGCAATGGGGAACCAACGTCGTCGAGCAGCGCTTCAGCCGGCGCAGGTCAAGCAAATGAGCCTCCGCGCGTTTCAACGTTCGTGATAGATCGCGAGCCAGACCGACCGTTCTTCAGGATGCGTCCACGCGACACGATGCCGGCAATGCGGTTCGATCAGCACGTAGTCGCCGGGGCGCATGTCGTGCAGCGTCGCGTCCGCTTCGAACTCGAGCACTGCGGCACCTGACAGCAGCACGACCCATTCGGTGCGCGGATCGTCGTACCAGAACCCGTCGGGACTCGTGTGCCCCATCGACACGATGCGCTCGACGTTCAGGCGCGGCCCTGCGACGAGTATGTCGACCCGTTCGTCGCCGCCGCGCGTTCCTTCGACACTGAACAGGTTGCCGGTTTGAAGTTGCATGATTCGACCTCGGGTCGGCCTTCGACGGAAGGCGGATGACGCCCACTGTAGCGCGGCGGGCGTCGTTGCGGCGAACTTGTTTTGCCGGCCACGAACCGGCCGGGAACGCGCTGACAGCGCCCGATCGACCCGCTTCGCAACATGCCGCGACGTTGCCCGGCCAACCCGGTCATCGCGCTGTCACAGGCTCAGGATCTCCGCTGCAACGCGCTCGAACGGCACCCGCCCTTTTCGAACCACGGCCGTATCGTCGCTCGCGAATGAAATATGGCCGCTGTTCAACCCGCGATTCAGTTCGATGAAGCCATCGATCGCGGCTGCGGAAAACGCGTTCTTCGCGAGCGCCTCCGCCCATGCGGACGGGTCCAGCGCCATCGGCCGCACCGATCGATTCAGCAAGCGAGCAAAGACGGCCGCGATGTCGTCAGGCGAATACGCAACCGGTCCCGCCAGACCGATCGTCCTGATACCGCTCCAGTCTTCCCGCAGGAGATCCGCTGCGACACGACCGATATCCTCGGTCGCGACCATCGGGATGGCGCGCTCGAGCGGCGCGAGCAGGCTCGGCAGGATGCCGTGCGTGCGGACCGGATCGACCACGCGCGCCCAGTTCTCCATGAAATAGGCGGCGCGGACGAACGTGACCGGAATCCCGAGTTCGGTCAAGCGTCGTTCGGCCGTCGCATTGGTCCTGATCACGCCGGTGCCGTCCGGCCGGTCCGCGCCGACCGACGACAGCAGGACCAGCTTGGGCAGCCCCGCCGCACGAACCGCTTCGGCCACGGCGCGCGCGGTCATCTCCGCATGTTCGAACAGATTCTCCAGCGCATAGTTGGGCGGCTTCACCAGATAGGCGCCGCGCGCACCGGCAAAGGCGCGCGTCAATGCGGCGGGATCCGTCAGGTCCGCGACTGCGACCTCCGCCCCCTGTGCGATCCACCGTGCGGCCTTCGCGCGGTCGCGCACGACCACGCGAACCGGCTCCCCTTCATCGATGAGCGCCTGGGCCGCGACAGCCCCGGTGCGCCCGGTCACACCCGTGACGACGTACATGCAATCTCCCGAAATCCGCTCCACCGGTTGGAGCGCCGGACTCGATGATGTACGCTCGTTCTACATAACTCAAATGCATACCGATCATGTCCAGCATGCACGAAGTGGATTTACACGCGGTCGATCTCAACCTGCTCAAACTGCTCGACGCATTGCTCAAGGAACGCAGCGTCACGCAGGCCGGCGTGCGACTCGGCCTGACCCAGCCGGCGGCCAGCCGCGCGTTGGGTCGGCTGCGGCGACTGCTGGCCGACCGCATCGTCGTGCGCACGCCCAAGGGCCTCGAATTCACCCCGCGCGCCGCCGCGCTGGCCCAGCCGGTCGCACGCCTGCTCGCCGAAGCGGCCGCCATCATCGCGCCGGCGGCGTTCGACCCCGCCACCGCGCACGGCCGCATCTCGATCGCCAGCCTCGACCACATGGCGCTGACGATGATCCCGAGCGTGACGGCCTGTCTGGAGCGATGCGCGCCGGGCCTCGATCTCGACATCCCCCCTTCACGCGGCGACAACGTCGAACTCGTGGCGAACGGCACCGCGGGCATCGCGCTCGGGGTGTTCGGCGACGCTGCGTTACCCGCGGGCTTCTATCGCCGCAGGCTTTACGACGAAGCACTCGTCGGTATCGTGCGGCACGCGCACCCGGTCCTGTCGACCGGACTGACGCTCGAGCGTTTCGCCGAACTGTCCCACGTGCTGGTGACGATCGTCGGCCGAGGCGGCGCGGCGGTCGATGCCGCTCTTGCGAGGCAAGGATTGCGACGGCGGATCGCCATGCGGCTGCCGCACTTCCTGGTGGCCCCTGCGGTCGTCGCGCGCAGCGACATGATTGCCATGCTGCCGCGCCGCCTCGCGCAATACGCCGCACAGTCGACACGCGTGACGCTCGTCGAATTGCCGATCGACGTTCCGCCTTTCACGTTGTCGATGATCTGGCACGAGCGCACGCACGACGATCCCGCACATGCATGGCTGCGCCAGCAGATCGCCGAACTCGCACGGGACATGACATGACGGGCCGGCCATCTCTCTGCCGGCGGACGACCGCATTCACACGGCCGCCTCGGCGTCGACATCGCGCGCCGTCGGTTCATGACGCACGATCAGCAGAAACACGATCGGCGTGACCGCGCTGACCGCGACGACCCAGAACATGTCCGTGCCGAGACGGGCCTGCAGGATCGGCAGCACGAACAGCGCGAGCGCCTGGCCGATCCCGCACAGCGAGCGCCCTAAGCCGACGCCGGTGCCGCGGATCGCCGCCGGATACGACAGCGTGGGATAGATCATCATCTGCGCACCCGGCCCGAAGCCTTCGGCGAACAGCCAGGTGCCGAGCATCAGCAGCACGAGGCCGATTGCGAATGCGCCGTGCGGATGCCCCGCCAGCGCGAGCGCGACGAGTGCGACGAACTGCAGCGCGAAGCCCGCGATCGCGACGTGACGCGACGGATATCGATATGCGAGGCGCATGCCGAGCAAGCCGCCCGTCAACGCGAACAGCACGTTCAGCGCGAGCGACGCCGCGATCGTCTCGAACACGCCCGCGCCGAGAAACTGCGACAGGATCGACGGCAGGAAGAACGCGATCGCCGTGTATTCGAACGGAATGCACAGGTTCATCACGCTGGCGACGATCGTTCGGCCGAGATACGGACGCTGGAACAGCACGCGAATCCGCACGGGCGGCGGGCTCGGCTCGCGCGGCGCGTCGTCCGCTTCATGCGCGTGAATGCCGTACGACTCGCGCAGGATGTGCGCGGCATTGGCCAGGTCGCCCTGGTTCGCGGCCCACAACGGCGATTCGTTCATGAAGCGATTCCGGACCAGGATGATGACGAGCGCCGGCACCGCGCCGAAGATCAGCGACGCGCGCCACAGCCAGCCCGCATGCTCGGCCGGCAGCAGGAAATACATGCCGAAGATCAGCAGGAAGCACACCGACGACGCGACGTACCACATCGGGCACCATGCAGCGAGCCGCGACGCCTTGTTGCCGCGGCCGTTGAACTTCGAGAATTCCGCGAGAAACGCCATCGCGACGGGCAGGTCGATGCCGACCCCGAGCCCCATCACGAAGCGCGCGGCGATCAGCACCCAGACGTTCGGCGCGAGCCCGGCCGCGATCGCCGCGACGACGAAGAACAGCATGTCGGCCATGAACACCTGATAACGGCCGATCTTGTCGGTCAGCCATCCGCCGATCAGGCTGCCGAAGATCGTGCCGATCATGATCGCCGAGCCGACCAGCCCGGTCAGCGCGGGCGTCAGGCCGAATTCGCGCGCGACGTCGTCGATACCGTACGACAGTGTCGTCAGGTCATACGCATCGAGAAACACGCCGCCGAGCGCGAGCAGCACGATCATCCGCGCGTGGCTGACGGAACTGTCCGTCGTATTGATCAGGCGCGCCACATCGCTCGCGGAGCGGATGGGCGCGGAAACCGGCGTGACAGCGTTCAGATCGATCGAACTCATCGCATTCCCTTGTTCGCCGCATAGCCGGCGATGTCCACATGGAGACAGGAACCCGACACGTGCATGCACGCTCGCCATCACATGAAAAGTGGATGCTGGAGCGTCGACACACAGGCATTCGGGTTCCGGAAGCGACGATTCTGTTCCCGCGATCCGGCATTCCCAACCGATATAAACCGATAAATTATTCGGTGTACGTCATAAAGTTTCGCGGCCGCGTACGCCTGGCAGGCACGCGCAGGTGCAATCGCGACCGCGGCGGGTTCGAGGCAATTCGAGCGCGGCCACGCGCCTGCGTCATGCCGGCGACTGAAAGGCGACGACCTTGTTCCGGCCGGTCGCCTTCGCGTAGTACAACGCTTCGTCGGCAGCCTTGATCACGGCCTCGGCCTCGGCATCGTGCTCGGGCGTCCAGCTCGCCAGGCCGATACTAGCCGTGACATGCCCGTGTTCGCTGCCGGCGTGCTCGAGCAGCAGCTCGTCGATCGCCGCGCGAATCCGCTCGGCAATCCGGGCGGCCCCCGTCTCGGGGGTATCGGGGAGCAACACGACGAATTCCTCTCCGCCATAGCGGGCCGCGGTGTCGGCCGGCCGGCGAATGTTGTCGCCGATGCAGCGCGCAACCGCAGCCAGCGCATCGTCGCCCGCCTGGTGGCCGTAGGTATCGTTGTAGGCCTTGAAGCGATCGACATCGACGAACAGCAACGAGAACACCGATCGCGCGCGCCGCGCGCGACGCCATTCGCGGTCCAGCACTTCCGCAAAGCTGCGGCGATTGTTCAGGCCGGTGAGACCGTCGGTGCGGGCGAGCAGCACGAGTTCCGACTCGGCGCGCATCCGGCGCCGGAGTTGCGTGCCGAGCATGAAGGACACCCCGATGAACGCGGCGCCGAACGTCGCCACCAGCGCGCCGATCGTCACGGCGCGGTGCCGCCAGGCCGCATAGATATCCTGCTCCGCTTCCGCGACCATGATGATCAGCGGCAGCTTGGGGAGATGTTTGAAGTAATAGAGACGGCGCACCCCGTCGATCGACGACGTTTCAGAGAACGAACCCTCCGGCGCGGTCTGGAAGCGCCGGAAGGTCGCGGCTTTGCTGATGTTGCGCCCGATGGTATGCACGTCGTACGGCTGGCGCATCACCATGATGCCGTCGTTGCCGATCAGCGAGATCGAACCATGCTGCCCCAGCGAGAGGCCGGCAAACAGTTGATGGAAATACTCGAGGTTGACCGCGATGAGCACGATGCCGGCAAACGAGCCGTCCGGGTTCGAGATCCGCCGCGAGAGCCCGATGCTGGGCGAGCCTCCTCGCAGGCGCGATATGAACGGATCGCTGACGTAGAGCCCTGCATCCGGATTGTCGCGGTGGATGGCGAAATACTTGCGATCGGCGAAATTGCCGTGGCGCGGCTCGTCGCTGCCCGAATCGAGGACGATGTTCCCGCCGGCGTCGAGCACCAGCATCGAGCCGAGAAACTGTGCCGTCATTGCGTTATCGAACAGCACGGCGCGCCGCAAGCTCGCGGGCGCGGTCATCACGTCGTGACGTTGAAGCCCCGCGATGACCGCCTGCAGCGACAGGTCGTAGAGTTCGAAATTGCGTTCGATGTCGCGCTCGGCGATCAGGCCGAGATTGCGGGAGGTTTCGCGCGCCCGCTCGAGCGCGTCGTTGCGGCTCTGGAACAACTGCAGCACGCACAGACCCATGAGCGCGCAGGCAATCACGATACCGATCACGACGATGGTATGGGGCGCCGCCGACCTGAATTGCATGTGTCTCCTCGATGATCACGCTCGTGCGCGGCGCACGACGCGATTACCTCATACTAAATAACGTGCGGGGACATATCAAGCGGGGTTGCCCCGGTCACCGCGCGGCAGGGCGCGCGATGCCGGGATAGTGCACAACCGGTCCTCACACGTCCGGATCCGGAATCCGCGCCGACTGAATCACGACCAGCGTATCGCCCGCCTCGATCCGGCACGGCGGATCCTCGTAGAACGACTGGATCTTCCCGCAGCGATCGAGCCCGACGACGATCGCGCCCGGCACGACGTTCGTCATGCAACCGATCTCGTGCGGCAATGCCTCGCGCTCCAGCAGCGTCGCGCGCCCGCGCGTCGACAGCATGTCGTTCACGAACGGCACGATGTAGCGGCTATGCACCGCATCCGCGAGCAGCAGCGCGCCGATCTTCGTCGACGACACGATCACGTCCGCGCCCGCCTGCCGCAGCTGCCGCTGATACAGGTTCTCCTGGATCCGCACGACGATCTTCGTCTCGGGCGCAATGCTGCGCACCGACAGCGTCAGCAGGATCGCGGTCGGGTCGTCGGTCACCGAGATGATCACGGCCTTCGCCGAGCGCACTTGCGCCTGCTGCAGCAGATCCTCGTGCGCGGGATCGCCGAGCAGCCCCGTCACGCCGAGCGACGTCGCGGCCTCGAGCGCCTGCTGCTGCGCATCGATCACGATGACCGTCGACGGATCGACACCGCTTTCGAGCAGCTCGCGCACGGCGATCGACCCCGACAGGCCGTAGCCGCACACGACGATGTGATCGGACAGTTGCTTCTGCAGGCGTTTCATGCGGAATTCCTCGATGACGCGCTGGATCACGAACTGATACGCCGTGCCCAGGAAGATGAACCAGATGCCGATGCGGATCGGCACGATGAAGAACGCATCGATCAGACGCGCGCGCGCGGTGACCGGCACGATGTCGCCGTAGCCGACCGTCGCGACCGTGACCATCGTGAAGTACACGAGATCGGCGACGTTCATCGGCGTGCTCTTGGTCGAATCGCGCAGGCCGTCGCGATCGAGATACAGCACGAGAAATGCGAGCATGCACAGCACCACGACCGCGCCGAGACGGAACAGCAGCGTGCGCCGCGGCGACGTCGCGGGACGCGTGAACAGCGTGCGCGCACGCGGCGCCTGCCACGGATCGCGGGCACGACGCAGGCGTGAGCGCAACGAGCGGCGCTTGTCGGAGGGCGTTGCCAACGGGGGAATCTCCTGAAGGATGCGGGCTCGATTCTACGACGGGAACACGCGGGCCCGTCCGCTACAGCATGCTGCGCGGCCGCACCATCGTCCCGTCGACGAAACGCCGGGCGCGAAACGCCGCCAGGTCGAGCGACGGCGCGCCCGTATCGACCCATTCGGCCAGCAGCCGCCCGACGATCGGCCCCATCGCGAAGCCGTGCCCGCAGAAGCCGGTCGCGATCGCGAGCCCGGACGGTGTGCCGGGCGCATCGATCACCGGAATCCCGTCGGGCAGCACGTCGATCAGGCCGGCCCAGGCCTCGACGATCTGCGCGTCCTTCAGCGCGGGGAAGATCGCCTTCAGCTTCGCGAGCGCGCGCGGCGCATGCGCGCGATTCGGCTGCGGCTGCGGATCGCGCGGCTCGATCGGCCCGCCTCCGCCGCCGATGCGCGCGCAGGCATCGCGCCACGCGGCGCCATTCAGATGCAGCCGGAACTTCTCGCGCTGCGACCAGAATTCCGGCCAGAACAGGCTCAGGCCGCGCAGATGGCCGAGCGTCAGGTCGACGTCGACCTGCATGTCGTCGGCGAGATTGATCGCGCCGTTCCTGCGTTGCCGGATGCCGAGGCCGTGCCCCCAGATCGTCGACGCGGACACGTCGGGCAACACGTTGGTGCGCATGCAGGTGCCGCGCACGGCCTGCTGCGGCAGCCGGATTCCGACGCCGTCGAGCAGCCGGAAGCTGGTCGCGCCGGCCGCGCAGATCACGCGCCGCGTGCGGATCGTGCCGCGCTCGGTCACGACGCCGACGACCGCTCCGCCGGCCGTCTCGATCGCCGTCACGCCGCAGCCTTCGAAGAAACGCGCGCCGGCTTCCGTCGCGCGCGCCGCGAACGCGGCGGCCACGCGGCGCGGTTCGGCCTGCCCGTCGGTCGCCGTATACAGCCCGCCGAGCGTGCGCGCCTGCGTCGACAGCCCGGTCACGCGTTCGTCGATTTCCGCACGCGTCAGCGTGCGCGTGTCGAGGCCGTGTTCGCGCGCAACGGCGAGCCACGCCTGGAACGACGCCCAGTCGTCGTCGTTGTCGGCCATATAGAGGCAACCGCCCTGCCGCCATTCGAGGTCGAAGCCGAGCGCCTGCTCGAGCCCTTCCCAGATCCGCATGCCGGCCATCATCAGCGGCACTTCGGCGGACTCGCGGCCCTGCTGCCGCACGAAGCCCCATGCGCGGGTCGATTGCTGGCCGGCAATGCGCGACTTGTCGAACACGACGGCCTTCAGGCCGCGCAGGCCGAGGTAGTACGCGGCCGCGCAGCCCATGATGCCGGCGCCGGCGATCACGATGTCGGCTTCGGCCGGAAACGCCGTGTCGGCGTGCGTCAATGCGTCGTGCAGCGGATAGGTGGTCGTCATTGTTCTCTGTTGGCGTCGATACGTCCGGCACACGCATCGGCGTTCGCGATGGCATGCGCCGGACAGGCGCCCGGATTGAGGATCGGGATGGCGAACGTGCGGGAAAGTCGATGAACGATCCGGTGCGCGGCCGCGGCCCCGCCGCCGGTCGCGGATGCCCGTCGGCCGTCCCTGTTTTTTCGCCTTGACGGCGCTATGTTACCGCGCGATAAACTGTACATCCATACAGTATTTCTGCGGCAACATGATCCTCCCCCCATTCGATCCCCCGAAGCTGAACGACCTCACCGAATGGTGGACGAGGTGCACCTACGCCGACGTCCAGCGCCTGATCCTCGAGGTGCAGCACCTTCGTCTGACGCTGTGGGAACTGAAAGCGCACGTCGCGGATGCATCGCGCCGGATCCGCGTGCTCGATCCGGCCATGCTCGCGCACGGCTCCGCACTGAGACGGCTGACCTACCTGCTCGAAAAGGAAATCGAGCGCGCGAATCCGATCGGCCGCACGCGCGACGTGTATGCACCGTTTTCCGATGAATGGCGCGCCCGGGAAGCGCTGCGATGTGCATTGCGCGCGCAGCCCGAACCCGCGGAAACCGGCACGCTGCCCTGCACGATTCCGGAATTCCGGCGCATCACCTGGGCCGAGCTGCGCGATCGCTGGCGTCACCTGAGCGACAAGCAATCGAGCCGGCAGAACATCGAGCAACGCATGGTGCTCGAGATCGCGCGCCAGCGATCCGTGATCCTCGCGCGCGCGCGAAAACTCGTCGATGCCGCGATCGCCGAAGCGGCGGCGGAAGGCAAGCAGTTGTTCGCGCTCGATCAACTCAAGCGGCTGCTGTCCGTCGAGCGGGAAGACGGCGAGCCGTTCACGTATAGGCCGGCGTAAGGCAATTCGAATTCGGCGGTCATTTTTCGAGGGTTCTTCGATGTCGTTCGTTTTCCTGATCATGACGATACTTCCCGGTGCAATGCGTCGGGCAGGCCATGCTTCATTGATCAATGCCGAAGGCGCGATGACCGCGAGGTCATCGCAACACATGGACGTAATCGAAGATCGAAAGGCGCGGTTCGCGCCGGGACGATCCCGGTGCAACCGGTATCGGGGTGATCAGTGTGGATAGCGCAACAAACGCGTTTGCGCGCGCGCCGTGCGGTTGTACGGCTGAAGCCGCGCAAGCTGTTCGATCGACATCGTGACGACTTCGAGCACATGCCGTGCGATCTCGTCGTCCGTCATGCCGGCGTCGACGTACTGTTCGATGCTCATCGTTCGAGGCGGATGGCTGCCCGCGCCGTCGTCGACGATGTAAATCCTGGCGGTACGGTGCTCCGACGACAACACGAGCTGGACCGTTTTACCGAGAACGACGATCTGCATGCACAAAGTGGCCATTCGCTGCCTCCCATTGCGTTGCCTTCAATCGAGCATCGAACGATACCTCACAACCCGAGCGATGAATCTACCCACTTCCCCGGATATTCGAAACCATCAGGAATCAATAGCAGGCCGGCCGTCCATCGCTTTCCGCGAACCATTCCGCCGGGCGCGACGATCCAGGCGCGTCGCCATGCGGCAACGGCGGGAAGGTGCGCGCGCCCCCGCCATGCATCCGGGCGTCCCTCGTGATTTTCGCTTTGAATGGGGGCGCCCGTTCGGCGCCCCAATGGCTCACGGTGCATGCACCGGCCGGTCGAACCGGCGCCCGTCTTGCACGGGCAAACGACGCGCTACGCGTAGCGGCTCAACCACGCTTCGGAGAATTCTTTCGCGTAGGCGACGGCGTCGGCTTCGGTATCGAATTCGCCCAGCTTACGGAATGCGGCCTCGCGGCTGAAACCCAGCTTCGTGACCTCGACCTGGGCGGCGTACTTGCCGTCCTCCGTCACGCGCGGTTCGCAGTTCATCTCGTACCCGCGCATCACAAATTTCTTCTGCATCGCTTCAACACTATTTTGAGTCGGGCGAATCGTAGCATGGGCCCCCGCCGCATTCATGCGCACTCCCGACAAGGGCATCTTCATCGGTTTTTTAGAGTAAACCGTCGAACCATCCGCATACAAGATGCGGGGCCATCTGGCCCGACCCGCGACGCCATGTAAAAATTTGTCGCCGACGCAGCGGCACGATGCCGCGGTTCGAGTCGCCGACACGCCCTGCTCTGGTGCATTTCGTCGATAGCGCGGTGCGATTACGTGCCACTCGGCGGGGAATCGTGTCCCGGTGCCTCGCGATCCGCGTCCGAAGGTTGCGAACGGGCCAGCGGTGCCTGACGCACGCCTGCGGATCAAGCGTAACGTCGTGACACACCTTTCACAGAAAGGCACCGATTGCGACATGGAATGACACTCGTTTTGCGGTAAAGTTATCTTTTCCGCGCGTGGCCGGTCGGCTCGCCCCTGGACGTCGTAAAGACTGTCCGCCGAGACTGCCGCAAGGCGTCGTTCTGAACGTCACGATCCGTTCCCGTAGCATGACCACTGAAGCAATCACCACGGATTCCCTCGCGGTTGCCGAGCGCGTGCGCGAGCTGATGACCCGCAACGGCATCGGCAAGCGCCAGCAAACCACCGAGCTGTGCCGCATCCTCGACCTGAGCTTTTCGCAGGGTCACCGCAAATTGCGCGGCAGCAGCCCCTGGACGCTCGCGCAGATCAAGAAAGTCGCCGAAGCCTACGGCGAGCCCGCCGCTCAACTGTTCGGCGCGCAGACGCTCGACCCCGGCATGGTCGGCGCCTATTCGCAGGAGGCCGTCCTGTACGCCGGCGTCGCCGAAATTCCGTGCACCGCCTGGATCGGCGCGCCGCTCGAAGCCGGCGCGCGCCCCGAGTTCGTCGCGTACGAACAGAACGGCCGCTGGCGCGTGCTGCGCCATACCGGCGTGCTGTATCAGAACGCGTACGACGTGCACAAGATCGAGATCTATCCGCGCCGCGCGGAGAGCGACAAGCTCGTCGTCGCGGTGATCGATCCCGATCGCGTCAGCGCGACCGAGTTGTGCCGCTATCTCGAGCGGCAGGGATTCTCGACGGCCGCGTTCGACGGCCTCGCGCCGTTCGTCGACGCGCTGCAGGGCCAGGCGTTCGACGCGGTCGTCACCGAATGGCTGTTCGACGACAGCACGGCCGCCACCGCGATCAAGGCGGTGCGCACGTCCGACAATCCGGGCGCGCCGATCTTCGTGCTGACGGGCGACCTGCTCACCGGCCGCGCGAGCGAAGCGGACATCAGCGAAGTGATCCGCGCATTCGACGTCGTCTGCTACGAAAAACCCGCGCGCATGGCGATCCTCAGCGCCGACCTCGCGAAGCGGCTCGCACGCGGGTAATTCCCGCACGCCGCCTACCTCTTTCGCATGGCCGGCGCCCATGCGGCGCGGCGGTCGTGAACAGGTTCCTCAGTACAATAGCCGGACCCCGTTCACGACCGGCATCCGCCGCCCGACTTCATGGCCCGCCTCATTCCCGACGACTGGAAAAGCCTCGCCGCCACCGGCGCGGCCGAACGCGAGCGCGAGACGCTTGCCGCCCTCGAACACGCGCTGCCGGACAGCTACACCGTCTATCACGGCGTGCACTGGACGCGTGCCGACCAGGGTTTCTCGGTGTTCGGCGAAGCGGCGTTCGTCGTCGTGAGCCCGGCCGGCCGCGTGCTGCTGATCGAGCAGAAGGCCGGCTTCCTGCGCGAAACGCCGAAGGGGCTCGTGAAGGTCTACCTGCAGAAGGAGCGCAACGTTCCGATCCAGCTCGCGCGCACGCAGGAGACGCTGCACCGGCGGCTGACCGCCGCGCTCGGCGCGGGCGTCTATGGCGTCGACGCGCTGCTGTACTGCCCCGACTACGCGATCCGCGAGACGGCGATCGCCGGCGTCGCGGCCGACCGCATCGTCGACGCGTCGCGCAAGGCGCAGCTCGCGCAGGTGATCCTGCAGATCCTGCCCGAGCACGACGAGCCGTTGCCGAACGCAGCGAAGCTGCATCACTTCCTCGCGGACGAACTGGCGCTCACGCCCGACACGAGCGCGCTCGTCGGGCAGGCCGGCACGCTCGTCACGCGGCTGTCGGGCGGGCTTGCCGCGTGGGCGCGCCAGCTCGAGTTCACGCCGTTCCGCTTGCGCGTGACGGGCACCGCGGGTTCGGGCAAGACGCAGCTCGCGGTGCAGGCGATGCGCGACGCGGTCGCGGCCGGCAAGTGCGTGCTCTACGTGTGTTTCAACCGGCCGCTCGCCGACTACATCGCGCGCATCGCGCCGCCCGGCGCGAAGATCGCGAACTACCATCAGCTGTGCGACTGGGTCGCCCGCGACGGCGGCTATACGCCCGACTTCGACACGCCCGGCGCGTTCGAGCGGCTCGAGGCGCGCTTCGCGGAAGCGCCGATTCCGGAACGCTGGCGTTTCGATGTACTGATCGTCGACGAAGGACAGGACTTCCACGCGCCGTGGGCGGCGGCACTGGAGCGCCTGCTGGCGCCGGACGGCGCATGGTGGTGGCTGGAAGATCCGCTGCAGAACCTCTATCTGCGCGAGCCCGTTGCGCTGCCCGGCTGGGTCACGCTGAAGGCGCTGACGAACTACCGCAGCCCGCGCGACCTGCTCGAATTCGTGCGCGACGTCGTCGGCCGCGTCGAGCCGCTCGCGGCCGAACTGCGCTCGGGCAGCCCGTTCGACGGTTCCGATCCGTCGGTGTCGTCATACGGGGAAGACGGCGCGTCGGGCGACGCACTCGCCGAAGCGTGCATCGACGCGACCAAGCGCGCGATCACGCACGCGCTGTCGCTCGGCTTCCGCAAGCAGGACATCGCGGTGCTGTCGTATCGCGGCCGCGAAAGCTCGGTGCTCGCGCGGCTCGACCAGCTCGGCCCGCACCGGGTCAAGCGCTTCACCGGCAAGTACGACCTGTTCGGCAACCCTGAATATCGCGAAGGCGACGTGCTGCTCGATTCGATCTACCGCTTCAAGGGGCAGTCCGCGCCGTGCGTGATCCTCACCGAGATCGACTTCGACACGCTCGATGCGCGTGCGGCCCGCAAGCTGTTCGTCGGCGCGACGCGCGCGACGATGAAGCTGCTGCTCGTCGCGTCGGCGCGCTCGGCGGCGCAGCTTGCAGGCGGATGACGCGGCGGTCCGCGGGTGGCGGGCGCGCGCCGGATGACCACTCCGCCCACTGCGCCCGCCGCACCGTGCGTCACGCGACCCGAAACGCCCCCACCGCCCGCCGCAGCCCATCGGCCTGCTCCTCGAGCGACGCCGCAGCCGCCGCCGCCTGCTCGACCAGCGCCGCGTTCTGCTGCGACACCTGATCCATCTGCGACACCGCGCGGTTCACCTGCTCGATCCCGTCGCGCTGCTCGTTCGACGCGGCCGCGATCTCGGTCATGATGCCCGTCACGCGGCCGATCGCCTGCTGGATGTCCTGCATCGTCGCGCCGGCCACGCCGACCAGCCGCGACCCCGTCGCGACGCGCTCGACCGACTCGCCGATCAGCGTGCGGATCTCCTTCGCGGCCGACGCCGAGCGCTGCGCGAGCGTGCGCACCTCGCCCGCGACCACCGCGAAGCCGCGGCCCTGCTCACCCGCGCGCGCGGCTTCGACCGCCGCATTCAGCGCGAGGATGTTGGTCTGGAATGCGATGCCCTCGATCGTGCCGATGATGTCGGCTACCTTCTGCGAACTCTGGTCGATCTCGTTCATCGTGCCGATCACTTCGCCGACGACCGTCGCGCCGCGCGTCGCGATCTCGCTCGCGTTGTCCGCGCACGCCTGCGCCTCGACCGCGTGATCGGCGTTCTGCTTCACGGTCGCCGTCAGCTGTTCCATGCTCGCGGCCGTCTCCTGCAGCGCGGACGCCTGCTCCTCGGTACGCTGCGACAGGTCGGTGTTGCCGGCCGCGATCTGGTGCGTCGCGGTCGAGATCGCTTCGGAACCCTGGCTGACCTGGCGCACCGTATCGGCGAGGCTGCGCTGCATGCCCGTCACGCCCTTGACCAGTTCGGCCATCTCGTCGTGCGACGACCAGCGCACTTCCGACGTCAGGTCGCCGTCCGACAGGCGGCGGAAATGCGACAGCAGCCGGTTCACCGGTTGCGTGATCGCGAAATGCAGGCCGACCGCGCAGCCGAGACACGCGGCGAGACCGAACGCGATGCCGGCGATCGCGCCCGCGCGCATCCAGCCGTAATAGGTCTGCGCGGTGTCGTAGACGTCCTTGCCGCGCGCGGCCTGGTACGCGTCGAGCGCGTCGGTCGCCTGCGTGAGCGCGACCGACAGCGGCGGCGCGACCGTCATCAGCAGGCGGTCGGCATCGTCGCGGCGTCCCGCGCGGATCGCGTCGATCAGCGGCTTCAACGCCTGTCCGATCAGCGTCTGGCGCGCGGCGTCGAGCCGGGTCGCGAGCGGGCCTTCATCGCCGTCGTGCGGCATCGTCGCGTAGGTGCGCCACGCGGCGTCGGCCTTCGCGAGATAGCCCTCGGCCTTGTTGACGAGCTCGGGCACGTCCGGCGCTTCCGGATGCAGCATCGCGCGGTCGAGCGTGGTGCGCACGATCGTCAGGTTCAGGCTCGCGGCGGACAGCGCGGTCTTCGCGGCCAACTGGCGCGTATAGGCTTCGTCGAGCGCGCGGTTGGAGTGCTGCATGCCGGTCAGGCCGATCAGGCCCGACACGACGAGCAGCACGGCGACGAGCCCAAGCGTGGAGAAAATCCGCGTACGGATCGAGAAACGGGAAAACAGGGCGTTCAGGTTCATGACGGGACGTGAGCGATAAAGGGTGCCGCGGCAATCGGTCCGCGGCACTCTGGATTACGGTTTGCCTGCAAAAAACTTGAGTCCGGCCCGCCGTCTGGCTGATCGCGATCAATTTTCCCGGCCGGCAATCTCCTGTTACCGATGCAACAAATCGAGGCTCGGCAGAAATTGACCAGGCAACAAATTGTCTCTATATTTCGCTCAATTCCCTGCCATGGCAGATATCTCGATGAGAACCGATACCCTCCTTGCCCCGCCGGCCGCCGACGCGGCCCGCCGCGATGCGCCGACCGGGCTGATCGTCGCCGCGCTGCTGCTCGTCATGCTGCTGTCCGCGCTCGACCAGACGATCGTGTCGACCGCGCTGCCGACCATCGTCGGCGAGCTCGGCGGCCTCGACCAGTTGTCATGGGTCGTCACTGCGTACCTGCTGTCGTCGACGGTCGTGCTGCCGCTGTACGGCAAGCTCGGCGACCTGTACGGCCGCAAGATCGTGCTGCAGGCCGCGATCGTGCTGTTTCTCGCCGGCTCCGCGCTGTGCGGCATCGCGCAGGACATGACGCAACTGATCGTGCTGCGCGCGCTGCAGGGGCTCGGCGGCGGCGGGCTGATGGTCGTCACGATGGCCGCGATCGGCGACCTCGTGCCGCCCGACCGCCGCGCGCGCTATCAGGGGATGTTCGGCGGCGTGTACGGCCTCGCGACGATCATCGGGCCGCTGCTCGGCGGCTTCCTGGTCGAACACCTGTCGTGGCGCTGGATCTTCACGATCAACCTGCCGCTCGGCCTGCTCGCGCTCGCGGTGATCGGCATCGCGTTCCGGCCGCACACCGCGCACGTGAAGCACCGGATCGACTACATGGGCGCCGCGTTCCTCGCGACGGCCCTCACCTGCGTGATCCTGTTCACGAGCGAAGGCGGTTCGCTGCTGCCGTGGTCGTCGCCGCAGCTGTGGATGACGCTGGTGCTCGGCGTGGTCGCGGTCGGCGGCTTCATCTACGAGGAGCGGCTCGCGGCCGAGCCGATCATGCCGCTCGAACTGTTCCGCCAGCGCACCTTCGTGCTGATGAGCCTGATCGGCTTCGTCGTCGGCATCGCGCTGTTCGGTTCGGTCACGTTCATTCCGCTCTACCTGCAGGTCGTGAAAGGCTCGACGCCGTCGCAGGCCGGGATGCAGCTGCTGCCGATGATGGGCGGGATGCTCGCGATGTCGGTTGTCAGCGGCCGGCTGATCTCGCGGCTCGGCACGTATCGGCCGTTTCCGATCGCGGGCACGCTGATCGGCGGTGTCGCGATGGCACTGCTGTCGACGCTGTCGCTCGACACACCGCTGCACACGATGTACGCGTACATGGCGCTGCTCGGGATCGGGCTCGGCATGGTGATGCCGGTGCTGACGCTCGCGGTGCAGAACACGGTCGAATTCCGGCACATGGGGGTTGCGACGTCGGGCGCGACGCTGTTCCGCTCGATCGGCGGCTCGCTCGGCGTCGCAGCGTTCGGCGCACTGTTCTCGCACGGGCTGCAGTCGCGGATCGTGCAGGCGCTGCCGGCCGGCACCGAGCTGCCGCCCGCGCTCGGCCCGGCGGCCGTGCACCAGTTGCCGGATGCGGTGCGCGATGCGTACCTGCATGCGTTCGCCGGATCGCTGCATGTGGTGTATCTCGCGGCGGCCGGCGTGATCGCGATCGCGTTCGTGCTTGCGTGGTTCGTCGAGAGCGCGCCGCTTCGGGGCAAAAGCTAAACGAACAACGCCGGCGCTCGGCTTCCTTTTGACCTTCAATCCTCACACGATATCGCCACGACCACAAGAATCGAGGCGGCGGGGACCATGGATCTAAGTGAAGCGAAACGCAATGCGCTGCTGACGAACGACGACACCGACAAGCCACCTTCTCCACCGCCGCTTTCCGCGGATGGGGTAAGAAAGAAATGGGCATGGGCTTTCAGGATTGCATGGCTTGCACTGATCGGCGCCGTTTACATCATCGGTTATCTGTATCGAACTCAATATTTCGCCCTCTTTCACTTCGATGCAGAGGCCTTCCCGATCGCGACGCCCGAGTATTTTGTCCGCGGTGGGTATGCGATCTACATCGCGGCAAGTGCGTTTCTCAACATCGAAGGGCACGGCGTGTGGTCAATCGCCGGGGTAACTCTCGTGATCGCCGTCGCGATAGG
Organism: Burkholderia sp. BCC1993; assembly: GCF_905339865.1. NCBI lineage: Bacteria > Pseudomonadati > Pseudomonadota > Betaproteobacteria > Burkholderiales > Burkholderiaceae > Burkholderia > Burkholderia sp. BCC1993. The sequence goes on from NZ_CAJPGZ010000015.1 coordinate 108,448, forward strand.
CTGCTACCTGGCAACACTTTCGTTTGTCGTCGAATGGATCTCGCTCCTGTTGCCGAAGGACAAGGCGATCAACAGATCCGCCGATCAGATCAGACGCACACTGAGCGATAAATTCCGGAAAAGACTGCCGGTCAAGCTCGGTATCAGCGGAATAATGGCGGTCATCGTCGGCGCCTATTTTTTCGTCGCAATCTGCATAATCGCCATATTCGTGTATGGGGCGCCAAGCGCTATCGCAGAGGCAGCCGCCAGACGGCAATACCACATGGAGCTCGCCCGCTTCGGAAACGGCTGCAAAGACCCGCAAACGCAAGACTTCTGCTTTGCGGTTCAGGACAGTAACGGCGCAACCTTGGCACGAGGGTTCCTGATTGCCGCTGCGCCCGAATATGTGGCGCTCAGCGACGACGGTCGAACGCGCGTGGTGTCGCTTCAAGGGCGCCAGTTGGTACAACTGGACATGCCGCTGAAAGAGTAGCGTCTGCCGGATGCCGCTTTTGAGCGTCACGGCACCAGCACCACCCCGCCCGTCGTCTGCCGCGACTCCAGCAAGCGATGCGCGTCGGCCGCCTGTTCGAGCGGCAGCCGCGCGCCGATCTCCACGTGCATCCCGCCCGCGAGCCGCTCGAGCGTCGCGCGCGCCGCTTCCCGATACCCCGCCACGTCACGCGCGATGAAACCCAGCACGCTCGGCCGCGCCAGCGCGATCGAGCGGGCCGGCCCGAGTTCGTCGAGATCGATCGTCTGCCGCGCGCCGATCGCGGCGACCTGCCCGATGCTCGCGACCATCCCGAACGGCCGGACCGCGCCGAGCGTACGCGTCAGCACGTCGCCGCCGATCCCGTCGATCGCATAGTCGACGCCCGCGCCGCCGGCGAACGCGCGGGCCGCCGCGACGAAATCCGCCTCGCGATAATCGACCACCGCTTCCGCCCCGTGCGTGCGCACCAGCGCCGCCTTCGCGGCCGAGCCGACCGTGCCGATCACCCGTGCGCCGAGCGCGCGCGCCCACTGCGTCGCCAGCAAGCCGACGCCGCCGGCCGCCGCATGCACGAGCACGGTCTCGCCGGCGCCGACCTGCCGCACGCGGTGCAGCAGCATGTAGACGGTAATGCCTTTCAGCAGCCCGGCCGCGGCCGCGTCGTCGCTCACGCCGTCGGGCACGGGCACCACGCGCTCGGCGGGCAGCGTGCGAAGGCTCGCGTAGCTGCCGGTAGGCAGTCCCGCATAGGCAACGCGCTGGCCCGGGACGAGCGCCGTCACGCCGGGCCCGACCGCCTCGACCACGCCGGCCGCCTCCACGCCGAGCGCGTCCGGCAGTGCCGGCAACGGGTGCGCGCCAGTCCTGAAATAGATGTCGACGAAATTCACGCCGACGGCGGTCTGGCGAATCCGCACCTCGCCGGCGCCGGGCGGCACGACGGGCGCATCGACACGGCGCAGCACGCCGGCGTCGCCGTAGCGGTCGATCCCGATCCGGGTGGCGGTGGCAGTTTGGGTCATGACGTTCCTCGCAATCGAATGAAGTGACACGATCATCCCATCGTGCATAATCGAACGGAATTCCCGTTATGCGCCCATCTACTGTGCAAAATTCGACCGAACCAACGGCAGTGTCCGCGCCGCCGATGAGCTGGGACGACCTCCGCTATTTCCTCGCGGTGATGCGCGGCGGCAGCCTGTCGGCCGCCGCGCGGGCGCTGCAGGTCCAGCATTCGACGGTCGCCCGGCGCATCGACGCGCTGGAGTCCGCGCTCGGCATCCGGCTGTTCGACCGGCTGCCGCGCGGCTGGCCGCCGACCGACGAAGGGCTGCATCTCGCCGAACATGCGGCGCGCGTCGAAACCGACGTGCATGCGTTCGCGCGCGCCGCGCAGGGGGCGGCGGCGCTCGAGGGGGTGGTGCGCGTGTCCGCGTCGCCGGTGTTCGCGAGTCACTTCCTCGCGCCGCGGCTCGCCCGCGCGCAGCGCGCGTGGCCCGCGCTGCGGATCGACCTGATGGGCGAAATGCACGCGGCCAACCTCTACGCGCGCGAAGCCGACCTCGCCGTGCGCTTGTCACGACCGAACGAGCCGGGGCTGGCCGCGCGCCGGCTCGGCACGATGCGCTTCGCGCTGTGCGCGTCGCCCGACTGGGCCGCCGCGCCGCCCGACACCTGGGCATTCCTCGGATACGACGACGCGCTCGCGCAAATGCCGCAGCAGCAATGGCTCGAACGCTTCGCGGCCGGGCGCCGCTTCGCGTTCATCGCCAACGACCTGGCCGCGCTGCATCGTGCGTGCGTGGCCGGCGCGGGGATCGCGTTGCTGCCGCGCTTTCTCGTCGACGTGCCGGCGACGAGCACGCGCCCGGCCGCGGCCGATCCGTCGTTGTCGGCCCCCGCAGCGCTCGTCGAACTGACGTCCGCACCTCGTTGCGACGTCGAGCGCGAGATCTGGCTCGTCGTCCACCCCGACGTGCGCCGCTCGCCGCGCGTGCAGCGCGTCGCGGAGGCGATCGCCGACGCGGTTCGCGACGCGGACGGCCATCTGTAGGCCGGTCGGGCAGGCCCTGCACGCAGGCGACGCGGCCAATGCCTTTACCGCACCGCCCGACGGCCGGCATAGTAGCGGTTTCATCCGCCTACTCCGCCACCATGCCCGCCGCTCCCGCCTGCGTCATCCGCGACGCGACCGATGCCGATCTCGACGCCATTCACGCGATCTACGCGCACCACGTGCGCCACAGCGTCGCGTCGTTCGAGGAGACGCCGCCCGACGTCGACGAACTGCGCACGCGCCGCGACGCGGTGCTGCGCCACGGGCTGCCCTATCTCGTCGCGGAATGCGACGGCCGCATCGCCGGCTACGCGTACGCGACGCCCTATCGCACGCGCAGCGCGTACCGCCACACGCTCGAGGATTCGATCTACATCGACGACGCGCAGCGCGGCCGCGGCATCGGCCGCGCGCTGCTCGCGGCACTGATCGCGCGTTGCGAAGCCGGCCCGTGGCGGCAGATGATCGCAGTGATCGCCGACGGCGGCACCGGCGGGTCGACGTCGCTGCACCGCGCGTTCGGTTTCGAGCCGGCCGGCGTGCTGAAGGCGGTCGGTTTCAAGCACGGCCGCTGGATCGATACCGCGTTGATGCAGCGCGCGCTCGGCGAGGGCGCACGCACGCTCCCCGCCGCGCCCGAGCCTGTCGCGTCGCGCTAGAATGGCCGCATGTCAAAACAGACTCCATCCATGCCAGACGAGGCCGCGCCGGATTCCCGCAACGAGTACACGGTCGACGAACTCGCACGCGTGTCCGACACGACCGTGCGCAACGTGCGCGCGTACCAGGATCGCGGGCTGCTCGCGCCGCCCGAGAAGCGCGGGCGCGTCGGCATCTACGACGACACGCACGTCGCGCGCCTGAAGCTGATCAACCACCTGCTCGCGCGCGGCTACACGCTGTCGAACATCCAGGACCTGATCATGGCGATCGACGAGGGTCACGACCTGCGCTCGATCCTCGGCCTGGAAAACGCGATCGGCGGCCGCTGGTCGCACGAACTGCCGAAAACCTATTCGCTCGCGCAACTCGCGCAGATGTTCGGCCCGCAGACGGCGTCGCAACTGTCGCGCGTGACCGAACTCGGGCTGCTCGAACGGCGCGGCCTGTCGTTCGTCGCGAAAAGCCCCGCGCTGCTCGAGGCGGCAGCCGCGATGACGAAGGAAGGCATCCCGCCGCGCGAGCTGCTCGACGTGATCAGCCTCGCGCGGCCGCACTTCGACGCGATCGCGCGGCTGCTCGTCGATCTCGTCGTGAAGCGGCTCGACCGCTATGACGAAGGCACGCTGCCGCCCGTCACCGACGTGCCCGCGCTCGTCGATGCGATCTGGCGCCTGCGCCCGCTCGCGGCCGTGTTCGTCGAGGGCGAGACGAACCGCGCGCTCGAGAACGCCGCCAGTGCGTATCTGGGCGGCCGTGTCGCGACGATCCTCGACAGGAAACTCAGCGACGAAGCAGCACGCCAGGCCGGCACGTCCGATACGTCCGACACGTCCGGCCCGCAAGGCGACGGCGACAAAGCATAAGACCGCCGCCGTCATATTCATATCGGCATTGCTTGGTTTGCGGGCCCGATCGCCCATGCGACGATTCTTCCAACCGAGCGGCACACGCCGCTCCCCGAAGACGTTTCGCATGGAGTCCGTTCGATGATTCGTTTCACCCGCTGGATCACCCGCACCGCCGCGACGGCGCTCGTCGCCGTCGCCGCCACATCGGCCTTCGCGCAAGGCAGCGCCGACAAGGTCGTGCGCATCGGCTACCAGAAGGCCGGCCTGCTGTCGGTCGTCAAGACGCAGGGCGCGCTCGAGACGCGGCTCAAGCCGCTCGGCTACACCGTCCAGTGGTTCGAATTCCCGGCCGGCCCGCAACTGCTCGAGGCACTGAACGCGAACAGCATCGACTTCGGCTACACGGGCGCGCCGCCGCCGGTGTTCGCGCAGGCGGCCGGCGTGCGCTTCGTGTACGTCGCCGCGGAACCGCCGTCGCCGCACAACGAAGCCGTGTTCGTGAAGGCCGATTCGCCGGTCCGTTCACTCGCCGACCTGCGCGGCAAGAAGGTCGCGCTGCAGAAGGGTTCGAGCGCGAACTACCTGTTGCTCGAAGCGCTGAAAAAGGCCGGCGTACGCTACGACGAAATTCGCCCGGTGTATCTGCCGCCCGCCGACGCGCGCGCCGCGTTCGAGAGCGGCAACGTCGACGCGTGGGCCGTGTGGGATCCGTATTACGCGGCCGCGCAGAATTCGCTGAAGATCCGCACGCTGTCCGACTACACGGGCCTCACGCCCGCGAACAACTTCTACGAGGCAACGCGTGGCTTCGCGGAGCAACATGCCGACGTAGTCGGCACGATCCTGAAGCAATTGCGCGAGACGGGCCTGTGGGTCAACGGGCATCCGGCCGAGACGGCCGCGCTGATCGCCCCGAAGGTCGGCCTGCCGCTGCCGCTCGTGGAAACGTGGATCAAGCGCGTGCCGTTCGGCGCAGTGCCGGTCGATGAGAAGATCGTCGCGGTTCAGCAGGGCGTGGCCGATGCGTTCTATGCGGCGAAGCTGATTCCGCAGAAGCTGAACGTGGCCGATAACGCGTGGACCGACAAGGGCGTGGCGAGCGCGCTCGCGGCGAAGTAACGCGCGGCGCGCACTCGTTTCGAACAGGCCGACGGGTACCCTGCCCGTCGGCCTTTTTTGGTTCCTCTCGAATTTTCGGGGGAACGTCGGGCGCGCTGTCGGCGTTCGGCCAGTTTGAGTCGCTGAACGAAGATTTACGACCGCCCGCTCCCGGACCAAGAAGAGACGGTCATCAATGATGCTGTACCCTTCGGATCGTCTACCGTTGCGGCGGTCGCGAACGGAAGCCCTGTCTCGCGGAAGAGGCTTGGTCGTGACTGCCAGCCCGTTGGCAAACAGGTTCGGCACCGGGGCGGCCGGGCAAGTGGCTCAGATCACACAGTCGGAACAGTTCCTCCGTCGATGACGTATTCAGTGCCGGTGATTGCGCTGGCCCGCGCGGAGACGAGGAAGCCAATGAGCTCCGCAACCTCCCGAGGCGAGCATGGTCGGCCGAGAGGAATGCCACCGAGCGAATCCATGATGATCTTGCGGGCGCCTTCCGTGTCGATACCGCTTTGTCGGGCGATCTCGGCAACGAGACCTGCGGCGGCATCGGTCTCGACCCAGCCCGGGGAGACACGCACGACGCGAACGCCCTTCGGACTGACCTCCTTCGACAAGGCTTTGCTGTAGTTTGACAGGGCAGCCTTGGCGGCGGCATAGGCAATCGTCGCCTCCGGCAACGGCAATTGCCGCTGGATCGACGTGACATGGATGATGACGCCCGAACGCTGCTCGACCATCGAGGGCAACAGCGCGCGATCGATGCGCACTGCCGGGAATAGGTTCAGGCTCAATGCCTTGTTCCATTCATCGTCATCTAGCACGCTGAAGCCACCGGCCGGCGCAGATGAGCCGCCCGCTACGTGCACGACTATATCAACGCCACCCAACCGCTCGAGCACGGCGTCGACAATGGTTTTACAGCCCTCGGCCGTCGTGATGTCCGCCCCGATGAACCGTTCTTCGGCAAGCTCATCGGGACGGGAACGCGCGGTCGTCAGAACGTTCGCACCTGCCTCGCAAAGGCGTACGACAACGGCTTTGCCGACGCCCTTGGTTCCGCCCGTAACGAGCGCCCGAAGCCCCAGAAGTTCGGGTGCGGAGCTCATTAGCGGATTTCCAGCGACGCAATCCTGCCGCCGGCCAGGACGAACGTATAGGTCAGCTCAACTGGGCTACCTGGGAAGGTGCCCGTGAGCCGAGCGCGCATCGTCACGGTGGCGCCGTCCTGCAATACGTCCAGCGGCTCAATGCTGTACTGGTACCTGGTTTTGCTGTCTTTCTTCCAGGCCTGGATGGCCTCCAGCCCCTTGATCGTGCGGCCTTCGTCCCGCACGACGGCATCGGCGGTAAAGCAGTTCGATAGAGGGGCGGTGTCGGTGACGGTTTCCGCGAGCAGATAGGCATCCAGCGGCGGAGGCAGCATCATGTTCATCGGGGTTCACCTCAACGTGAAGGTTTGCATGCCCCGATCATGGCGCTACAGTTACCGCATCGCAAGAACGCACAAAAAAGTAAGTAACCCGTGGCTAACCGAAAAAACTACACCCCCGCGACTGCCGCAAGCGATGTCGAAGCCGCATTCAAGCTGCTGGAAGGCCGCTGGAAACTGGTGATCCTGTTCCACCTATTCGGCGGACAAGTGAGGCGCTTTTCGGACCTCGAGAGGCTGATCCCCGGCATCACGCAGAAGATGCTTGCCCAGCAGCTACGCCGCCTCGAAGCGGATGGCATCGTAACGCGCACGGTCTATCACCAGGTGCCGCCGAAGGTGGACTACCGCCTGACTGATTGGGGTCAGGCGTTGTGCCCCGCACTGGATGCGATCCTGACATGGTCGGAGCGCCGTGAAGACTTTCCGTAGGCCGCGCCGAGCTTGCGTGCGTGATGCTAGCAGCCTTTCATCCGGAGCTCCAATTTCGCAAGTCGTCGACGTGGTCTCATCCGCGATCGTCTCATGTCGGGCCGGAACCTGACGGTCGTCAATCTCATTTGAGGGGCAGCACCGGGTCGGAAAGCACCATCCACGGAAACGCGTGACGAGCTTCTTTTGCTCGACCCACGGCGAGCAATCCACCCACCGCCATCGATCCGTCGAAGTTGCGTGCAGCGCATCAAAGAAGACCGGCGGGCACCCAGCCCGCCGGCCTTCTGCATGACAAGGCCGTGCCCGCCGGCCCCACCCCACTTCAACGCCCCGCCACCTTCTTCTGCCGCCACAGACACAGCAAATCGCACGCAATATGCGCAGCGGCGATTGCGGTGATGTCCGCGTGATCGTAAGCAGGCGCGACCTCGACGACATCCGCGCCGACCAGATTCACCGCACCGAGCGCACGCACGATCGCGAGCGCCTGCGCGGACGACAACCCGCCCGCGACCGGCGTCCCCGTGCCGGGCGCGAACGCCGGATCGAGACAGTCGATATCGAACGTCAGGTACGCGGGCCGCGCGCCGACGATGTCGACGATCCGCTCCACCGCCGCGCGCGGACCATGCTCATGCACCCACGCGGCATCGAGCCGCTCGATCCCGAGGAAATCGTCGTTCCACGTACGGATGCCGACCTGCGCCGACGTCGCCGGATCGATCAGCCCTTCCTTCACCGCCTTGTAGAACATCGTGCCGTGATTGAGGCTGTCCGGCTCGTCGTCGGCCCACGTATCGCAGTGCGCATCGAAGTGGATCAGCGACAACGGCTTGCCGTAGCGCTCCGCGTGCGCGACCAGCAGCGGATACGTGATGTAGTGATCGCCGCCGAGCGTCAGCATCTTCGCGCCCGAGCGCAGGATCGTGCGCGCATGCTCGACGATCGCCGGCTTGATCGACAGCGGGTTGTGCGCATCGAACCAGCAATCGCCGTAATCGACGGCCGCGAGATCCTCGAACGGATCGAAGCCCCACGGATACGGATTGAGCTCCGCGAGCTGCACGCTCGCCGCGCGGATCGCGGCCGGGCCGAGCCGCGCGCCCGAGCGATAGGTCGTCGCGAGGTCGAGCGGCACGCCGGATATCGCGACGTCGACGCCGTCGAGCGCGCGCGAATAGTTGCGGCGCATGAACGACAGCACGCCCGCATAGGTGTTTTCGATCGAGGAGCCGTATGGCGTCGTGCGACGGATCGCGCCGTCGCCGTGGAGCAGTTCGGTCATGTCGAACCTGTTGGTCAGGAGGACCGGCCCCGGCCACTGCATCGGGTGCGCTGGCGGGACTCGGCACGGATTCATTGGAAACGCGGCGGCATGCCCTCGCCGGGCGCGGCCGTCGCGCCGGCCTGCGAACCCTGTAGCGTGGCCGGGCGGGACAACGTCGATACGCGGCGATGATAGCAAGCCGAAACCGCGGTGTTGCCCCGGTTCGACCGGGGCAAACGCATCGAAACGATCGGCGCGGCGGCAGGCGCACCGGCGCCGCATGGCCCGATCCCGTGCCGCCGGACCGCCGCACCACCGCCCCCGTCGCCATGCCGCGCCTAGAAGGATTCGCCGGTTTTCGCCCGCGCTTTCTTCCGGATAATGGCCGCAGCCGCGCCCGCGACGGCGCGCCGTCCACCGCAGACGACAACAACCCCGGAGACACCCGCCTTGATCGCCACGCTTCCCGCCACCTATCGCCGGCTCTGGCCGCTCGCCGTCGCCGCCGCGCTGCTGTACGGGCTGTCGCTCGCCGCCGCGCCCTATCCCGGCCAGGCCGCCGCGAAAGCCGCGATGGGCATCCTGCTGCTCGCGGCCGGCAGCACCTGCGCGGCACCGCGCGAACGCGCGTGGCTGTGCGCGGCGCTCGTCACGGCCGTGCTCGGCGACGTGCTGCTCGCGCTGCCCGAGTGGCCGCTGTCGTTCGTCCTCGGCCTCGGCGCGTTCCTGCTCACGCACCTGTGCTACTGCGCGATCTTCGTGCGCTGGCGCGCGCGGCCGCACGGCTGGCGCGTCCTCGCGCTGATCGGGCTGTGGATCGCCGCGCCGGCGTTCTATGCGGCGTTCCTTCCGCACTTGGGCGAACTGCTCGCACCCGTGGCCGTCTACATGCTCGTGCTGTGCGCGATGGCGAGCTTCGCGCTCGCGGCCCGCACGCGCGGCCCGCTGGTCGCCGTCGGCAGCCTGATCTTCGTCGGCTCCGACACGCTGATCGGCGTCGGACGCTTCCTCGGCGGCTTTCCCTGCATCGACTGCCTGATCTGGGGCCTCTACGCGCTCGCGCAGATCACGATCGTCGCCGGGGTTTTCCATGAGACGGCCGCCCGCCCGATCCGTCCCCGATAGCGTTTCAAACAGGCCGCCGCATATCGGCGGCCTCGTCTCCTGCCTCTCCTGCCCTGCCGACGGCCGTTTCCGTGCATTCCGCAATGCGGAAACCAGACCGTTCCAAACCCCGCTCAGCCTTTTCCCGCGCGGCTTCCGGCCCTTAGAGCGCCGCTTCTAGCCTCTTGCGGTTTCCGGGTTCACCCACTATCGTTACATCAACCAATGTAACATTCAAAAATGAGCCAAATCGGAGACACCCGGATGAATGCTCGCACGTTGCCTTTCGGCCCGCCCGGCCACGACGGCCTGGACGAAACCACCGACATCGCCATCATCGGCACCGGCTTCGCCGGTCTCGGGATGGCCATTCGCCTGCGGCAGACCGGCGTGACCGACTTCGTCGTGCTCGAGAAGGCCGCGTCGGTCGGCGGCACGTGGCGCGACAATGATTACCCCGGGTGTGCATGCGACGTGCAATCGCACGTCTATTCGTTCTCGTTCGCGCCGAACCCGCGCTGGACGCGCATGTTCGTGCCGCAGCCGGAGATCCGCGCGTACCTGGAAGACTGCGTGCAGCGCTTCGGCGTCGGCCCGCACCTGCGCCTGAACCACGAGTTGCAGCGCGCCGAATACGACGAGGCCGCGCGACGCTGGCGCCTCACGTTCGCGAACGGCAAGCGGCTGTCGGCGCGCGTGCTGGTGTCGGGGATGGGCGGGCTGTCGCGCGCCGCGCTGCCGGCGATTCCCGGCGTCGAGACCTTCAAGGGCCGCGCGTTCCATTCGCAGCAGTGGGATCACGACTACGCACTCGAAGGCAAGCGCGTCGCGGTGATCGGCACCGGCGCGAGCGCGATCCAGTTCGTGCCGCAGATCGCGCCGCGCGTGAAGGCGCTCGCGCTGTTCCAGCGCACGCCGCCGTGGATCATGCCGAAGCCCGACCGCAACCTGACCGGCTTCGAGAAGTGGCTGTTCCGCACGCTGCCGTTCACGCAGAAGGCCGTGCGCAGCGGCATCTACTGGATGCTCGAATCGCGCGTGCTCGGCTTCGCGATCCATCCGTCGCTGATGAAGAACGTGCAGAAGCTCGCGCTGCGCCATATCCGCAAGCAGGTTCCCGATCCGGAGCTGCGCGAGGCGGTCACGCCGGACTACACGCTCGGCTGCAAGCGCGTGCTGATCTCGAACGACTACTACCCGGCGCTGTCGCGCAAGAACGTCGACGTGATCACGACCGGCATCGACCGCATCGAAGCCGACGCGGTCGTGACGACCGACGGCAAGCGTCATGAAGTCGACTGCCTGATCTACGGCACGGGCTTCCAGGTCGCCGATCCGTATCCGCGCGGCGCGATCATCGGCCGCGGCGGCCTCGACATCGTCGATGCGTGGCGCGACGGCGCGCACGCGTATCTCGGCACGACGCTGCCGGGCTACCCGAACTTCTTCATGATCGTCGGCCCGAACACCGGCCTCGGCCACAACTCGATGGTGTTCATGATCGAGTCGCAGATCGAATACATCCTCGGCGCACTGAACGCGATGCAGCGCGAACGCGCGGATGCGATCGAGGTGCGCCCGCTCGTCGAGGCGCAGTTCAACAGCGACCTGCAGGGCCGGCTTAAAAAGGCGATCTGGTCGACGGGCGGCTGCAAGAGCTGGTACCTCGACCCGCGCACCGGCAAGAACACGACGCTGTGGCCGGGCTTCACCTGGCGCTTCCGCCAGGCGACCGCGCACTTCTCGATCGCCGATTACCACGCGTATCGCGCGCCGCACCACGACACGAGCGCGCGGCCCGTCGCCGCGCCCGCCGCGGCCGCCGCTTCCGCCTCCACTTCCGCCGAAGCGGCCTGAGCCACACAAGGAGCCAACGACATGAGAGATTTCGCCAACAAGGTCGCCGCGATCACGGGCGCAGGCTCGGGCATGGGCCGCTCGCTCGCGGTCCAGCTCGCGCAGGCCGGCTGCCACGTGTCGCTTGCCGACAAGAACGGCGTCGGCCTCGCCGAAACCGAGCGGATCGTCCGCGCGATCGCGCCGAACGTGCGCGTGTCGACGCGCGTGCTCGACGTCGGCGACCGCGACGCGATGTTCGCCTGGGCCGACGACACCGCGCAGGAACACGGCAAGGTCAACCTGATCTTCAACAACGCGGGCGTCGCGCTGTCGAGCACGATCGAAGGGATGGAATACGGCGATCTCGAGTGGATCGTGAACATCAACTTCTGGGGCGTCGTGCACGGCACGAAGGCGTTCCTGCCGCACCTGAAGGCGAGCGGCGACGGTCACGTGATCAACACGTCGAGCATCTTCGGGATCTTCGCGCAGCCGGGCATGAGCGGCTACAACGCGACCAAGTTCGCGGTGCGCGGCTTCACCGAATCGCTGCGTCAGGAACTCGACATGATGAAGTGCGGCGTGTCGGCCACGTGCGTGCACCCGGGCGGCATCCGCACCAACATCGCGCAGTCGAGCCGCGTCGCGAAGAACATGGTCGGCTTCATCGTCGAGAGCGAGCAGCAAGGCAAGGACAGCTTCGAGAAGTTCTTCATCACGACCGCCGACGACGCCGCGCGCACGATCCTCGCCGGTGTGCGCAGGAACAAGCGCCGCGTGCTGATCGGCCGCGACGCGAAGGCCGCGGACTGGATGGCGCGCATCCTGCCGGCCGCGTATCAGGCGCTCGTCGTGCTCACGACGCGCCGCGAGGCCGCGAAGGCTCGCCGCGCGGCCTCGCGCTACGGCACGCCGGCCGCCGCGCCGCTTCACGCCACCTACAACAACGCAGGCAATCAGGGAGGAGAACAATCATGACGACCCCGAACATGATGCCGGTGCGGCGCGACATCCGTTTCGCGCTGCCGCCCGAACACGCGAAGGACTGGCATGTCCAGGGCGTGCCGGTCACGCACTTCATGAACGCGCTGTCGCTGCTGTTCCCGGCCGGCGAGCGCTTCTTCATGGATTCGGTGCGCCACTACCGCGACCGCATCGAGGATCCGGAGCTGAAGAAGCAGGTGCTCGGCTTCATCGGCCAGGAAGCGATGCACACGCGCGAGCACATCGAGTACAACGACCTGCTGCAGTCGTCCGGCCTGCCCGCGCACAAGCTCGACAAGCGGCTGTGGACGATCCTCGGCTTCTTCAAGAAGACGCTGCCGCATTCGATGCAGCTCGCGATCACGATCGCGCTCGAGCACTACACGGCGATCCTCGCGAACCAGCTGCTGTCGGGCCACGAGCACCGGATCGACGGATCGGTCGAAGGCTATCAGCAGATGTGGATGTGGCACGCGATGGAGGAAACCGAGCACAAGGCGGTGTCGTACGACGTATGGAACGCCGTGATGAAGCCGGGCCTCGGCAGCTACCTGCTGCGCACGGGCACGATGCTGACGACGACGGTATTGTTCTGGACGATCGTGTTCGACTTCCACGTGCGCCTGATGCGCGCGCACCGTCGCGAACACGGCAGGTTCGGCGGCATGTGGCGCCTCGTGAAATATCTATACAGCCCGAAGCACGGCGTGTTCCCGAGCATCGCGCGCGAATGGCTCGACTACTTCCGTCCGGGCTTCCATCCGTGGGACCACGACAACCATCAGTACCTGCAGGGGCTCGACACGCTGCTCGCGAACATCGATGCGACCAATGCGCGCCATGCGGCGCAGGCCGCCCCGCGCCGCGTGCCGCTGCATCCGGTTCCGCAGGCATGACGTCATGGCGCGCACGCACGAGATGCTGACCGTCCGCTCCGGCGACGTGAAACTCGCCGTCCATGTCAGCGGCCCGCGGCGCGCGCCGCCGCTGATCCTCGTGCACGGCTATCCCGATTCGTCGGCCGTGTGGGCGCCGGTCCGCGCGCGGCTCGCGAAGCGCTACCGCGTGATCGCCTACGACGTGCGCGGCGCCGGCGCATCCGATGCGCCGCGCCGCCGCGCGGACTACACGCTGGCGCGGCTCGCCGACGACCTGAAGGCGGTGGCCGACGCGACCTGCGGCGCGCGGCCGTTCCATCTGGTCGGTCACGACTGGGGGTCGATCCAGTGCTGGGAGGCCGTGACCGACCCTGCGTTGCGCGGCCGGATCGCGTCGTACACGTCGATCTCCGGCCCGTGCCTCGACCACGTGTTCCGCGCGAAGATGCGGCTCAGGCAGAGCCTGAAATCGTGGTACATCGCGTTTTTCCACCTGCCGGTCGTGCCGTCGCTGGTGTGGCGCCTCGGCGGCGCCGCACTGTGGCCGCGCTGGCTGCAGTTGACCGAACGCGTGCGGCCCGAGCGCGATCCCGCGCAGTTGAAGAACGCGCTGAACGGGTTGCAGCTCTACCGCGCGAATTTCCTCGCGCGGGCGAGAAAGCCGCGCGAGCGGTATGCGCAGGCGCCGGTGCAGATCCTCGTGCCGGTGCGCGACCGCTACGTGACGCCCGAAATGTCGGTCGATCTCGAGCGCTGGCTCGGCGAGCACGTGCGCGAGGAAATCGACGGCGCGCACTGGGTCGTGGTGCGCAATCCCGACCTGATCGCGGCGCGGATCGACCGGTTTGCCTCGACGCATGAACGACCGGCGGTCGCGACAGCACCCGCGGCACCGCGAGCGGCGGTTCAGCGCAATGGCGGCAGGCGCTTGAACAGCGTTTCGTAGTCGATCACGAGCCCGTCGGCGTCGACGTCCATCTCGGCCGTGAAACTCCGGAAGATGCCTTCGTAGCGGTAGCGCCGGCCCGGCTCGATGCACGCGTAAGCCTGCTTGACCGGCGTCACCTTCAGGTCCGGCGTCGAGATGTATGCGACGTCGATCGGCCGCCGCTCGCCGCGTGCGAGCCCGAGGCGGCCGATCGGCAGCGCGTTCGTGAACGGCGTCGCCGCGATGTCGATGTCGACGCAGCCATCCAGTTCCGGCAGCGCGCTGCCTGAACCGTCGCGCCAGTGCCCGGCCCCGTCGCCGTGCAGTTCCAGCGTGCCGCCGCCCATCACTTTGAGCACCGCATACCTGACCCGCCATTGCGGATCGCACTCGACCCGGTACGCAAGCCCGTACGCGCGGCCGTACCGCTGGCCGACCACGGCGCTTTCGACGACGATGCCGGCGTCCCCCCGGTCGAACGTCAGGTGTTCGATTCCGTCGCCCTCGAGCGACGCCCAGCGCAGTTCACGCATCGTTCCTCCTCGAAAACGCCGACGCGTCAGCATACGCACGAAAAATCCGACGGCGGCCAAAATTTCGCTACCCGGCCTGGCAATCCCGCGAAAACGCCGTCGCCCCGGGCAGGCAGACGCCGGAACACGCGCCCCGCCCCAACTCAGGGCACGCGCCACAAATGCTGACTATCCAGAATTCCCTATTCCGGTGCACGGCATTGTGTCCTATGCTCGCGGCTCGTCCTGTTCCACCGCCGCCATGCCTACCGCTCGCCCCGCCTCGCCGTCGATCGACCTGCGCATCCTGCTGCGCGGCATCGGGCAGATCGTCCTGCAGGCGCATGCCGTCACCGGCGCGCTGCTGCTCGCCGCGCTGGCGCTGACCGACCTGCGGCTCGCGTCCGCGGCGCTGGTCGGCTCGGCCGCCGCCAGCATGACGGCGGTGCTGACGGGCGCCGAGCGCCGCGACGTCGAACAGGGGCTGCACGGCTTCAACGGCGCGCTCGCCGCGCTGATCGCCGTGCTGTTCGCGCCTGCTTCGCTCGCCGCCGTCGCGCTGGTGCCGCTGGTCGCGATCGGCGCGGCGCTCGTGCAGCGCGCGATGCGTGTGCCCCTCGCCCGCTGGCGCCAGTGCCCGTATTCGAGCCCGTGCCTCGCCGTCACCGCGCTGTGGCTGCCGTTTGTCGCGCTGCAGCATGCGGGCGACGCGACAGCTGGTGCGCCCCTGACGCTGCCTTCCATCGCCGACGCGCTGCTTTCGGGCGTCGCGCAAACCACCTTTGCGCAAGGCCCGTGGGCCGGCGCGCTGATCGTCGCCGGCCTCGCCGTCGCGTCGCGCCGCGCGGCCGCGTTCGCGCTCGGCGGCGCGATCGTGTCGACCGTGCTGCTGCTCGCGGCCGGCGCGAACGGCGCGTCGTTCGCCGACGGCCTGCTCGGCTTCAACGGCGCGCTCGCCGCCCTCGCGCTGATGCCGCGCGGGCCGCGCGCGGCGTTCGCGGCCGCCGCGCTCGCCGCGCTGATCCAGTGGCTCGCGACGCGCGCGGGCCTCCCCGCGTTCACGGCCCCGTTCGCGATCGCTGCGTGGATCACGGTGATCGTCGCGCGCCGCTTCACCCTCGGAGAACCCGATGTCGTCATTCGCACACCGTCCTGACACCGTGAAGCCCGGCGGTCCGATCTCGGACGCCGAGCGCCGGTTGCGCGTCGATCTCGCCGCCGCCTATCGCCTCGTCGCGCTGAACGGCTGGGACGACCTGATCTACACGCATCTTTCCGCGACCGTGCCCGGCGAACCCGGGCATTTCCTGATCAACCCGTTCGGCCTCGCGTTCGACGAGGTTCGCGCATCGAATCTCGTGAAGATCGACCTGGCCGGCAACCGGATCGGCGAGAACGAATACGCAGTCAACGTGACCGGTTTTGCACTGCACGCGGCCGTGCATGCGGCGCGGCCGGACGCCGTCTGCGTGATGCACCTGCACAATACGGCCGGCATCGCCGTGTCGATCCAGCGCGACGGGCTGCTGCCCGCGTCGCAGCACGCGCTGCGGTTTCACGGCGACCTCGCGTACCACGACTACGAGGCGCTCGCGTTCTCGCCGGCCGAAGGCACACGGCTGACCGCCAGCCTCGGCGCGAAATCCGCGATGCTGCTGCGCAACCATGGCACGCTGACGGTCGGCCGGACCGTCGCCGAGGCATATGTGCTGATGGATACGTTGATCAAGGCCTGCGACATCCAGGTGCGCGCGCAGGCAGGCGGCGGGCCGCTCGTGCTGCCCGAGCCGGCCGTCGCCGAGCGCACCGCCGCGCAGTTGCGCGACGGCGGCGCGATCGAGGGCGAACTGGAATGGCCGGCGCTGCTGCGCCGCCTCGACCGGATCGATCCGTCGTATCGCGACTGACGCCGCTCGCGTCCCGACTTCCCTACCCCCAACCATCGGAGCATCCAGTCATGCCGACTTTCAATATCCAGTTGTTCGAAGGCCGCACGGTCGAGCAGAAACGCGCATTCGTCGAAGCGATCACGCGCGTCACGTGCGAGACGCTCGGCTGCGACCCGGGCTCGGTCGACATCATCCTCGCCGACGTGAAGAAGGAGAACTGGGCGACGGGCGGCAAGCTGTGGAGCGACGAACGCTGACACCGCTGCGTTCGGCGGCGGCGGAACCTGCCTGGCGACAGGCGTTCGAATTGCGGTGACATCCGGACGAATGCGCCGCACGATGCGGCTCGACTCGAAGCCGCCGACCACGCCTGACCCGCCCGTGCGACGCCGGCTACCGGCGTCGCACGCGGCCTTCGTTCCCTGCGCCGCGTTGTGCGCCCGCACATCGCGTTGTCACGCAATCGGCGCATATAATGCGGCACAGACGCAGCAGCCAATGGCCACCCGACCAGGAGACCGCCATGGAAGCGAAGAACGAAGAAGTCGTCGCACACCTGCTCTCCGATGTCGTCGAATTCGCGCGCGGACGCCTGCCCGAAGCCACGTTCCGGATCGTCGAACCGTTCCTGCGTCATTACTACGATTTCGTCGACGCCGATGATCTGCAGAATCGCGGCATCGCCGACCTCTACGGCGCCGCGATGGCGCACTGGCAGACCGCCCAGAAATTCGTGCCCGGCAGCGAGCGGCTGCGCGTGTACAACCCGATCCTCGAACAGCACGGCTGGCACTCCGACCACACGGTGATCGAGATCGTCAACGACGACATGCCGTTCCTCGTCGACTCGGTGACGATGGCCGTCAACCGCCTCGGGCTCGCGCTGCACTCGGCGCTGCACCCGGTGTTCCGCATCTGGCGCGGCGGCAACGGCGCGATCGAGCGCGTCGACGCCGGCGGCGCGACGGCCGGCGACGGCCAGTCGCAGCTCGCGTCGTTCATCCACTTCGAAGTCGACCGCTGCGGCGACGCCGCGCTGCTCAACACGCTGCGCAACGATATCGCGCGCGTGCTCGGCGACGTGCGCGCATCGGTCGAGGACTGGCCGAAGATCGTCGACATCGCGCGCGCGACGATCAAGGACATGAAGGCCCGCGAATCCACCGCGGAAGACATCGAGGCGCGCGCGTTCCTCGAATGGATGGCCGCCGACCACTTCACCTTCCTCGGCCAGCGCGACTACGCGCTCGTGTCGGACGGCACGGGTTTCGGCCTGCGCGGCGTCGAAGGCTCCGGCTGCGGCCTGCTGCGCGAATCGCTGCGCGCGCCCGGCGCACCGGACGTGACGCCGCTGCCGCCGGCCGCCGCCGAGATCATCACCGGCCCCTGGCCGATCTTCCTGACGAAAGCGAACTCGCGCGCGACCGTGCACCGGCCCGGCTATCTCGACTACGTCGGCGTGAAACTGGTCGGCGCCGACGGCAAGGTGACCGGCGAGCGCCGCTTCATCGGGCTCTACACGTCGACCGCGTACATGGTGTCGAGCGCCGAGATCCCGATCGTGCGCCGCAAATGCGCGAACATCGTGCGGCGCGCGGGCTTCCTGCCGAAGGGGCATCTCGGCAAGTCGCTGGTGACGGTGCTCGAAACCTATCCGCGCGACGAACTGTTCCAGGCCGACGAGGACCAGCTCTACGACATCGCGCTCGGCATCCTGCGCCTGCAGGAACACCAGCGCACGCGCCTGTTCGTACGGCGCGACCGCTTCGACCGCTTCGTGTCGTGCCTCGCGTTCGTGCCGCGCGACAAGTACAACACCGACCTGCGCCGCCGCATCGCGAAGCTGCTCGTCGATGCGTACAACGGCGTGAACGTCGAGTTCACGCCGCTGCTGTCGGAATCGGCGATCGCGCGGATTCATTTCGTCGTCCATGCGGAACCGGGCACGATGCCCGACGTCGACACGCGCGAACTCGAAACGCGGCTCGTGCAGGTGGCACGCCGCTGGCAGGACGATCTCGCCGACGCGCTGCTCGACGCGTTCGGCGAAGAACAAGGCAACCGCCTGCTGCAGCACTATGCGGACTCGTTCCCGGCCGGCTATCGCGACGACTATCCGGCGCGCACGGCCGTGCGCGACATCGAGCTGATCGAGCGCGTGAAGGATTCGGGCCAACTGGCGATGAACCTGTACCGCCCGATCGAGGCCGAGGCGCGCGCGTTCCGCTTCAAGGTGTATCGCGCGGGCGACCCGATCGCGCTGTCGCGCAGCCTGCCGATGCTCGAGCATCTCGGCGTGCGCGTCGACGAGGAACGGCCGTACCGGATCCAGACGCAGGATGC
This sequence comes from Burkholderia sp. BCC1993, assembly GCF_905339865.1. NCBI lineage: Bacteria > Pseudomonadati > Pseudomonadota > Betaproteobacteria > Burkholderiales > Burkholderiaceae > Burkholderia > Burkholderia sp. BCC1993. Next base: position 127,211 of record NZ_CAJPGZ010000015.1, read on the forward strand.
CGCGCCCGCCTGGGTGCACGACTTCGGCCTCGAACTCGCCGACGATACCGAGTTCGACATCGAGCGTGTGAAAGGCCTGTTCGAGGATGCGTTCGACCGGATCTGGAGCGGCCGGATCGAGAACGACGACTTCAACCGCCTCGTGCTGCGCGCGCACCTGAGCGCGCGCGAAGTCACGATCCTGCGCGCATATGCGAAATACCTGCGGCAGGTCGGCTCGACGTTCAGCGACGCGTACATCGAGCGCGCGCTGACCGGCAACCCGGCGATCGCGCGGCAGCTCGTCGAGCTGTTCCTGGTGCGCTTCGACCCGGCCACGGGCGACACGCGCGACGTGCAGGCCGAACGCCTGCTGAAGGCGATCGAGACGGCGCTCGACCAGGTGCCGAACCTCGACGAGGACCGGATCCTGCGCCAGTTTCTCGGCGTGATCAACGCGACCGAGCGCACCAACTATTTCCTGCACGACGCGAACGGCGAATCGAAGCCGTACCTGTCGTTCAAGTTCAATCCGGCGAAGGTGCCCGGCCTGCCCGAGCCGAAGCCGATGTTCGAGATCTGGGTGTACTCGCCGCGCGTCGAGGGCGTGCACCTGCGCGGCGGGCGCGTCGCGCGCGGCGGGCTGCGCTGGTCCGACCGTCGCGAGGATTTCCGCACCGAGGTGCTCGGGCTGATGAAGGCGCAGATGGTGAAGAACGTCGTGATCGTGCCGGTCGGCTCGAAAGGCGGCTTCGTCGTGAAGAACCCGCCGCCGCCGAGCGATCGCGAAGCGTGGATGCGCGAAGGCATCGCGTGCTACCAGACCTTCCTGCGCGGCCTGCTCGACCTGACCGACAATCTCGCCGGCAACGCGATCGTGCCGCCGCCCGACGTGGTGCGCCACGACCCCGACGATCCGTATCTCGTCGTCGCGGCCGACAAGGGCACGGCCACCTTCTCCGACTACGCGAACGCGATCTCGCACGAATACGGCTTCTGGCTCGACGACGCGTTCGCGTCAGGCGGCTCGGTCGGCTACGACCACAAGAAGATGGCGATCACCGCGCGCGGCGCGTGGGAATCGGTGAAGCGGCACTTCCGCGAGATGGGCGTCGATACGCAGACGACCGACTTCACGGTGGTCGGCGTCGGCGACATGTCGGGCGACGTGTTCGGCAACGGGATGCTGCTGTCGCCGCATATCCGGCTCGTCGCGGCGTTCGATCATCGCCACGTGTTCCTCGACCCGAACCCCGACCCGGCGACGAGCTTCGCGGAGCGCCAGCGGATGTTCACGCTCGAACGCTCGAGCTGGGCCGACTACGACACGTCCGTGATCTCGGCGGGCGGCGGCGTCTACCCGCGCACCGCGAAGACGATCCCGCTGTCGCCGGCCGTGCAGGCCGCGCTCGGCATCGACGCGCAGGCGCTGCCGCCGACCGAGCTGATCCGCGCGATCCTGCAGGCGCCGGTCGACCTGCTGTACAACGGCGGGATCGGCACCTACGTGAAGGCCGCGCGCGAAACCCACCAGCAGGTCGGCGATCGCGCGAACGACGCGGTACGCGTGAACGGCGCGGACCTGCGCTGCAAGGTCGTCGGCGAAGGCGGCAACCTCGGCTGCACGCAGTTCGGCCGCATCGAGTTCGCGCAGCGCGGCGGGCGCATCAACACCGACGCGATCGACAACTCGGCCGGCGTCGATTGTTCGGATCACGAAGTCAACATCAAGATCCTGCTCGGGCTCGTCGTCGGCGACGGCGAGATGACCGAGAAGCAGCGCAATGCCCTGCTCGCGGAAATGACCGACGAAGTCGGGCTGCTCGTGCTGCGCGACAACTACTACCAGACGCAGGCGCTGTCGATCGCGGGCCGCTACGGCGTCGAGCTGCTCGACGCCGAGGCGCGCCTGATGCGCTGGCTCGAACGCGCGGGCCGCCTGAACCGCGTGATCGAGTTCCTGCCGACCGACGACGAGATCGCCGAACGGCAGGCCGCGAAACAGGGTCTCACGTCGCCGGAACGCGCGGTGCTGCTCGCGTACAGCAAGATGTGGCTGTACGACGCGCTGCTCGAATCCGACGTGCCCGAGGATCCGCTCGTCGCCGCGATGCTCGTCGACTATTTCCCGAAGCCGCTGCAACAGCGCTTCAGCGAACCGATGCAGCGCCACCCGCTGCGTCGCGAGATTCTCGCGACGCACCTGACCAACGCGCTCGTCAACCGGGTCGGCTGCGCGTTCGTGCACCGGCTGATGGAGGAAACCGACGCGAAGCCGGGCGACATCGTGCGCGCCTGCATCATGGCGCGCGACGTGTTCGATCTCGATGCGGTGTGGCGCGACATCGACGCGCTCGACAACCGCGTCGCCGACGACGTGCAGGCGCGCATGTTCGTCGACGTCGCGCGGCTGCTGGAGCGCGCGGCGCTGTGGTTCCTGCGGCAGTTGCAGTCGGGCACGGTGGCCGACGGCGGCGTCGCCGGCCTGATCGCGCGCTGCCGCGACGCGGTGCAGCGCATCGCGCCGCAATTGCCGTCGTTGCTGCCGGCCGACGATCTGGAGGCGCTGTCCGAGCGGCAACGCGTGCTGGTCGAAGCCGGCGTCGAGAGCGCGCTCGCGGTACGCGTCGCGAGCGGCGACATCTCGGCCGCGCTGCTCGACATCGCCGAAGTGGCCGCGACCTGCGACCGCAGCCTCGAGCTGGTCGCGGGCGTCTACTTCTCGCTCGGCACGCTGTTGAACTACGGGTGGATCGGCGAACGCGCGGCCTCGCTGCCGACCCCGACGCACTGGGACATGCTGGCGCGCGCGGCCGCGCTCGCGGAAGTCGCGCGGCTCAAGCGCACGCTCGCCACCAGCGCGCTCGCGGAGTCGGCCGACTCGACGGCGCCCGAGACGATCGTCCACGCGTGGCGCGAACGCCGCGAAGCCGCGCTGCAACGCTACGAGCACCTGCTCGCCGACCTGCGCGCGTCGGGCGGCGCGAGCCTCGCGGTGCTGCTCGTGATCGTGCGCGAGATGGCCGTGCTCGAACGCGCGTGATGGAAGGTCGCGACGTCACACCGTCGCGACCAGCAGCTCTTCCGCGTTGCCCGGCGGGCGCAGGCCGTCGCTGCGATCGGCGAAGTAGCGGCGCGCGAGATCCGCGGCCGACACATGCTCGGCCCGCGCGAAGCCGGCCCCGGTCGCGAGCGCGCGGATCTCCGCCGGCATGAAGAAGCTGATGAACGGCGTGCCGCTCGCGCGCGCGCCCTTCGCGGCCATTTCGAGCCCCGGGCGCACGTCCGGATCGGCATGCTCGAGCGGCAGCAGGAACGTCATCGCGAACGTCGAGCCCGGCGCGAGCGACGCGACTTCGCGCAGCGCCGCCGCGTTCGCATCGCGCGTCAGGTACATGCTGACGCCGGTGGACACGACGACCGCCGGCTTGCCTGCATCGAAGCCCGCGCGCACGAGCGCGTCGCGCCACGACTGCTTCGCTTCGAAATCGACCGGCACGAACCGCAGCCAGTCCGGCACGCCGAAGCCGAGCTCGGTCAGCCGGCGGCGCTTCCACGCCTGCGGCGCGGGCGGATCGACCTCGAAGACGGTCAGGCGCGACGCCATCTCGGGCCGCCGCTGCACGAAGCTGTCGAGGCCCGCGCCGAGGATCACGTACTGGCTCACGCCCCGCGCGGCCTGCTCGACGACGAGATCCTCGATGAAGCGCGCCCGCGCGACGATCGACGCGCGAAACGGCCGCGTGAACTGCGGATCCATGTCGCCGCGCTGCTGCCAGCCGGGCGCCGGCGCGAGCAGGCGCAGTCCGACTTCGTCCGCGAGCACGTGCGGCGGCGCATCGAGTTCGACGTGCAGCGCGCGCCACAGCGCGACGCGCGCAGCGGTGCTGTCAGGGGCGTCCGGATCAAGGTCGGTCATCGTCTCGTCCTCATGCGCGCGGCTGGCCCGGCGCCTGCAGGCGCCACGCGCGGCCGTCGGGATCGCGTACGGTCATGTCGCGGCCCGCAACGCATTACATCGTGTTCGCCCGCGCCGCCACCCGCGCGAACAACGCGTCGAGGTCGAAGCCGGTCGTATCGATGCCGATCGTGTCGCGCAGGCACGCGCCCCACGCGGCCGCGTCGTCGAACGTGACGGTGCGCCCCGCGCCCGCCGCGTCGCGCAGCGTCAGCACGGTGTTGAACAGCGCCGCGCGGCCGTCCGGCAGCACGCGGCAGGCGATCAGGTCGTTGACGAAGATCGAGTCGGGATAGGTCGACGTGAACCAGTTCGCGGCGTCGTAATCGATCCACTCGGCCGGCTTCAGCGAAAAGCGGTAGGTCGTCTGCCAGCCGTCGGGGATCTGGAACTGCATGTCGAATTCGCCGTCGACCGGCGCGCCGACGACGCGAAACGCCCCATGCGGCGTCAGCTGCCGCTCGCCCGGCACGAAGCGCAGCGGCGCGGTGAGCGTCGCGCTGCCGAAGCCGATGTCGGCGAGCCACGCCACGCCGTCGAGATCGATGCGCAGCAGCATGTGGGTCTGCGCGGTGACGACCTCGGGCGGCCGCATCCAGCGCACGCGCGCGATCAGCGGCGTCACGCGAAAGCCGATCGTCGTGAGCGCGGTGTAGAAGAGCTTGTTGAGTTCGAAGCAGTAGCCGCCGCGGCGGCACCCGATCAACTTGTCGACGATCGCGGGCAGGTCGAGCGCGACGCGCGCGCCGGTCAGCGGATTGAGGTTTTCAAACGGAATGGCCTGCGGCTGCAGCAGGTGCAGCCGGCGCAGCACGTCGAGCGTCGGCTCGGCCGGGCCGTCGTAGCCGATGCGGGCGAAGTAGCGCGAGAGGTCGAACGAGTCAGTCATGAACCGGCACCGGGAACGGGGAACACGCCACGATAGCATCGAGCGATATCCCCATGTTGCGCGGGGCCATCCCGGATCGCCGCGCGCGCGGCCGGCTCCGCAGCGGGTCCGGCCGCGTTACGGCAGCAGCTTCAGCGCAGACGACGCGACCGACGGCACCGCAATGCCCTGGCTCGTCGCGAACTGCACGGCCTGGCTGAGCGTCGCTGCGAGCGACTGCAACTGGCCCGGCGCGCTTTGCGCGATATACGACGCGGCCTGCATGTTCTGCGGATTCAGGCCCGATTGCAGCAGCGATGCCGCGCTGGTCGAACCGAGATTACCGAGCCCCGACTGCAGCTGCGAGTACTGCGTCAGGCCCTGGCCGAGCGATGCCAGACCGTTGCTGAACGCCTGCTTGTCGATCGGGCCGTGCGACGCCCCGCCGCTCGCGAACGCCTGGCCGAGCGCCTGCGACACCGACTGCTGCGCGCCGCCCATCTGCGACAGCGCGGCCGGCGTCAGCGCATTGCCGCCGCCGAGCAGGCCGACGGCCTGCTGCGCCTGACCGGCCGCGCCGGTGAGCCCCATCGCCGACGCGAGCGACGACTGGCCGACCAGCACCTGCTGGTTCGCGCCGACGTACGCCTGCATCAGCTGCGCGACGCCGCCCTGCGCGGGTGCGGCCTGCTGTTGCCCGCCGCCGAGCAGCGCCGAGCCGATCGACTGGAGGTCGAGATGTGCATGTGCGGTGCCGTTCACGCCGAGCAGGATGCCGAAGGCGATGCCCGCCGATGCCAGGTGCTTGCCCGTCGCGCGAATGTGCTTCATGTGTTTCCCTCGTGCCCGAATATGTTTGAGGCCGATATTGTCGAAGCGCGCCGCGCGCCGCCGCAACGACTGAAACACATCGAAACGAAATCGCGTGCCGCGGCTGCTTGCAATTCCGCGGCCAACGGACGCCTGTGTGCGGATTCGCCCGCGTTTTCCGCGCGATATCGCGCGCGTGCCGAGATTCGTTCCTCGGCCGCAGCAATGAACGACGACGAGCTTCGCGCTCCGCGAGCGACGCGGCAACCTGTTCGCCGCTGGCGCGCGGAGCGTGGAGCGGCGTGCGCCGACGAGCATCCTGTGCGGGGCTTCAAACACGACGGGCGACCCGCCGCCGCCCGAATTGCCGCCCCGCGCGACCAACCCTCGCCGACGCCGATGTTACGCAGCCATCCAGCCCGGCAGCCGCCGGCCGACCCAGTCGGCCGCCTGCTCGTAGCCACGCGCGAGCTGCAGCACGGCGAGATCCGCGCGCGGCCGGCCGATCAGCTGCATCCCCATCGGCAACCCCGCGTCGTTGAAGCCCACCGGCACGCTGATCACCGGGCAGCCGGCCAGCGTCCACGGCACGACCGTTTCCATCCAGCGGTGATAGGTATCCATCGCGCGGCCCGCGATTTCCTTCGGCCAGCGCTGCTCGACGTCGAACGGGAACACCTGCGCGGTCGGCGCCGCGATGAAGTCGTAGCGATCGAAGAAGCCCAGCACGGCCTGGTGCCACGCCGTGCGCTCGACGCTCGCGTCGAACACCTCGGCCCCCTGCATCGCGAGCAGCCCTTCGACCTCGTAGATCGCCTCGGGCTTCAGCAGCGCACGCCGTGCCGGGTCGCGATAGTGCGCGAGCAGCCCGCCGCCGGACAGCAGGTGCCGATGCGCGAGCCACAGCCGCCAGATGCGCTCCGGTGCGAACGCCGGCAGCGCGGCATCGACGTCGCAGCCGATCTCGCGCAGCGTCGCGAGGCCCTGTTCGCACTGCGCGAGCACGCCCGGCTCGGTCGCGAGATAGCCGTTCCAGTCGCCGACCCACGCGATGCGCTTGCCGCGCAGGTCCGTGTCGAGCGGCTTCGCGAACACGGCCGGATCTTCCGCGAGCGACAGCGGATCGTTCGGGTCGTAGCCGGCCTGGATCGCGAGCAGCTGCGCGACGTCGCCGACCGTGCGGCCCATCGGCCCTTCGATGCCGAGCTGCTGCATGAACACGTCGATGCCCGGCCAGCGCGGCACGCGGCCCTGCGACGGACGGAACCCGTAGATGTTGCAGAACGCGGCCGGATTGCGCAGCGAGCCGCCGAAGTCGCTGCCGTCCGCGACCGGCAGCATGCGCGCGGCCAGCGCCGCCGCCGTGCCGCCGCTGCTGCCGCCCGCGCTCTTCGTCAGGTCGTACGGATTGCGCGTCGCGCCGTGGATTTCGTTGAACGTATGCGAGCCGAGGCCGAACTCCGGCGTGTTGGTCTTGCCGATGAAGATCGCGCCCGCCGCGCGCATCCGGCCGACGCCGACCGAATCGGCCTGCGGCACGTTATCGCGGAAGATCGGCGAGCCGTAGGTCGTCCGCAGCCCTTTCGTCATCGCGAGATCCTTCGGCGCCTGCGGCATCCCGTGCAGCCAGCCGTGGTACTCGCCGCGGGCGAGTGCCGCGTCCTTCTCCGCTGCTTCGGCGAGCAGCGTGGCGCGATCGCGCAGCGAAATCAACGCGTTCACCGCGCCGTTCACGCGCTCGATGTGATCGAGATACGCACGCATCGTCTCGACGCACGAGACCGCCTTGCCGCGGATCGCCGATGCGAGTTCGCCGGCCGACAGGCGCACGATCGGGTCGACGGTGATGGAAGCGGGTGCGAGAAGCTGCGGGGCGCCATGCGGCATGCGAGGTCTCCTGGAATCGGAATGGAATGGCGGGCCGCAAGGGGCGGCGGTCCGTCCCGAACGGCCTGGACAGCCCGGGAGAAGGCCGCGCCGCGGCCGATGCACTACTCTACGCGACGCCGGATCGCCGACCTCCGATATTTTCCGCCGCGATTCATTGAGGATCCGACTAAATCGGCGTGGTGCGCCACTCGGCGGCCCGCCCCGGGGCCGCCGCCCGGCCGGTCGGTGAAAACGTTTATGCGCATAAACTTAAATTTCTTATATTTCTAATAGGCGCGGCGGACGTTGACGACATTTTTACGCGGCCGCCCGATCTCTTTAGATCGCGCGATCTGGCCGCGCGCTACGCTGGAAACATCTCGATTCCGGAGCATCTTCCATGCTCAAACTGCTGGTTCCGGTCGGCCATTCGCCCCGCTCGCTGCAGGCGGTCCGCCACGCGACCTTCCTGTATCGCGAACGCTGCGCGTCGGAAATCGTTCTGATCAACGTCCAGCCGCCGCTCGAAGCGACGCGGCTCGAGGCGTTCCATCCGCTGTCGCGGCTCCAGTCGATCGAGGACAAGTTCGCGTGCGACGATCTGGCGATGGCGGAGCGAGTGCTGCGGGAAGCCGGTGCCCGGTACAGCATCGTGAAGAAGGTCGGGCCGGTGGCCGACACGATCGCGGCCGTCGCGGCCGCGACCGGCTGCGACGAAATCGTCGTCGTCGCGCCGCGGCGGGATCCGTTTCACGCGATGCTGTCGATGTTCCGTCGCAGCGTGATGGACCGGCTCGTGCGGATCTCGAATGTGCCGGTGACGGCGGTGCGATAAGCGGCGCGGCGCTTACTTGATAACCTTGCGCCAGAACACGAGATAGGTCGCGGCGGAAGATGCAATCAGCAGCATGGCCCACATCGGCGCGAGACTGATCAGGACGGAAGACACGTTAAGCATTTGGATTCCTCACTATTTCGACAGCGATGTTCGGCATGGACCTGCTGCATTCGGAACCGCTGCGCCCATCGCTTGCCGCGCATTGCGTTCCGTTGAAACATGCATTCATGCTATCGCCTTGACTGCCGGCGCGACCGTCCCGCCCCGCCCATACCCTGACATTCGTCAAACTCGCGTCGATCGCGCGCCGGTGTGGCCGGCCGCCGCCCTTTTCCGCGTCCGCGCGACAAAAGAAACGGGACGCAATCGCCCCGGCGCGCCGCCATTTCAGCAGACGTTTACCGGGGGAAGCCCCAAGTGCTTCCCGCAACGTGTCCGCGTTACGCTTCGGCAACGAGGAGACGAATCATGAGACGAGTCGTACACATCGCTTTTTTCGCACTGCTGGCCTACCTGATCGGCGATCGGGCGCTGCTGCACGCGCAAGGCCGCGACGCCAGCCCGATGGCGTGCTCGCAGGGTGCCGAGCAGGTGAAGTACGACGCGCTCGGTCGCGGCTTCGGTGCTGCGGCCGCCAGCAGCCAGAGCGAGGCGTTCATGTCCGGCTGCCTGGTGACCGGGCGCGGCAATCAGGATGTCGCGATGGCGGCCCGTTGACGCCGAGCGGGCGCCGCGACCCGGTCGCGCGCATGTTGCGCCCCTGACCGAGCGACGGTCACCCCCGGGGCTTTCCGTCTTTTGCAATTCGCACCGTCGGCACTGACGTGCCGCCGGTAGCTGGCGATACATCGTCGATCCGGCGCTCGATGCAACCGTCGAGCGAACGACGCGGCACGTCGGGCACGCCAATGCGCCGGCACGCCGACGCGTAACGCCCCTGCCGCGCGTCCATCGCGGCCGCGGTCCGGCCGCACGCGTTAGCGAGCGCGCAGCCCGTTTTCTCCCGCCTCCCCCGCTTCCCGCGCCCCGGCCAAGTCGGCTTTCCACTGCGCCGCGTTCAAGGTTCGACATGCATCGGCCGACCGGCGCCGCCCGGGCACGCCGCTTGCGACGCCGCTTGCAACTCGATTGCCCCCTTCCACGGATCGCCGACATGAACGACAACGAGTCCCCCGATTCCGCACAGCCTCGTCCGCGTGCGGCAACGTGGCTCCGGCGCCTCGGGCCGGGCCTCGTCACCGGCGCCGCCGACGACGATCCTTCCGGCATCGGTACGTACTCTCAGGCGGGTGCGCAGTTCGGCTTCGAGCTGCTCTGGGTGCTGCTGCTGACCTATCCGCTGATGACGGCGATCCAGCTGGTCAGCGCGCGCATCGGCCTCGTCACGGGCAAGGGTCTCGCGTCGAACATACGGACGCACTATCCGCCGTGGCTGCTCTATGCGACCGTCGCGCTGCTGATCGTCGCGAACGTGATCAACATCGCGGCCGACCTGTCGGCGATGGGCGCGGCGGTCAACTTGCTGCTGCACGGCCCGCAGGAGCTCTACGTCGTCGCCCTGGGCGGCATGTCGGCCGTGCTGCAGATCTTCGTGCCGTACGACCGCTATGCGCGCCTGCTCAAATGGATCGCGCTGGTGCTGCTCGCGTATGTCGCGGTGGCGCTCATCGTGCCCGTCCCGTGGGGCGAGGTCGGGCGCGCGATCGCGCGGCCGCATATCCAGTTGAGCGCTGCCTACCTGACCACCGTCATCGCCATGCTCGGCACCACGATCAGCCCTTATCTGTTTTTCTGGCAGGCGTCGCAGGAAGTCGAAGAGCTGCGCGCGGTGCCGAACCAGCACGCGTTGCTGCGCGCGCCTCGGCAGGCGCCCGCGCAGTTGCGCCGGACCACCTTCGATACCTGGGTCGGCATGGGCGTCTCGATCACGATTGCGTTCTTCACCACGTTGACGGCAGCGGCCACACTCAACCTGCATCACATCGACGTGAAGACGTCGGCCGATGCCGCGCGGGCACTCGAGCCGATTGCCGGACACTTCGCGTACGTGCTGTTCGCGCTCGGGATCGTCGGCACCGGCCTGCTGGCGTTGCCGGTGCTCGCGGGATCGGCGGCCTATGCCGCCGCGGGCACCTTCCGCTGGCGCAACAGCCTCGCGCTGCGGCTGGGCGTCGCGCCCGAGTTCTACGCGGTCATCGCATTGGCGATCGTCGGCGGCGTCGCGATCACGTTCATGCATTTCGACCCGATCCGCGCGCTCTACTGGAGTGCGGTCATCAACGGCGTGACCGCCGTCCCGATCATGATCGTGATGATGCTGATGGCCGGAAGCCGGCGCATCATGGGCGAATTCGCCGTCACCGGCGCGCTGGCCTGGGGTGGCTGGCTCGCGACACTCGCGATGGCGATCGCGGCAATGGGCGCGTGCGTGCCGGGATAAGCGGGCTCGGTCGCGCGCGCCGGATCGTGCGCGCGATCAGCCCGCCGCAGGACGAATCACCAGCTCGTCGAACCCGGTGCCCGCATCGGGTTCACGGGAAAATCGATGCGCGGGCAACAGCACGAGCAGGATCTCGGCGGTCGTCCGCACCACGCAGCCGCGCGCGACGTGCCCGCCCGACACACGACCGTGTGCGTCGGACACCGACATGTGCAGGTGCGCGCCGTCCGGCGACACCGAACCGGCCAGCGTCAGGATCTCGAGGTCGCCGCACAGTTCGGTCGGTGCGTCGACGCCGGCAAAGCGCAACTGCGCGACGTTCAGGCTGCCGATCCCCTGGATCACGAATGCCGCGTGTGCGTCGAGCCGACGCAGTGCCTGCTCGATCGACGCGCGCAGATCGTCGCCGGGGGACAGACGCAAAGGATGGGCTTGCATGGTCGATCACCTGCTGGCGGGCCTGAGTGTCGACAAAGAGTACGTCCGGCCGGGCCATCCGGCAAGCCGCCAGTATCGACGACGCAGGCTGAAGCCGATCTCCGCCCGCCGGCATTGCTCGTGCGCATGGAACAGCACGCATTCGCCGAGCACGTCGCCGGTGTCCCGCGCTTCAAGCACGCAGACGAGATCCTGTCCGCCGGCGGTCGTCGCGAGGTTGCGCGCGACGCGCTCGGCGGCCTGCCGCCAATCCGTGAGCGGCGCGAACGACGAATAGCGCATCGCTTCCGCATCGGACCAGAGGTCGAAGAACGCGTGAGCGTCCGTGTCGCGAAGCGGACGCAGGACGAGGCGGGACGTATGCAGCGTGACGGGTTCGAACAAGGGCATCGCGGCGGCCGGATGAAAAAAGGACCGTGAATTAGAACACGCAAGCCGGCCGTCGGCCATTGCGCTCGCCCCCTGCCCGGCACGTGCAATCGAGCGCGATCGCCCGAAAAAAAGCCCGGACATCGTCCGGGCCTTCCACGTCAGCTTTTGCCGCGCGCCGCGCTTACGCCTCGAGCGCCTCGAGCACCTTCCCCTTCGTCTCGATCCCGACGAAATGAACGGTCACGGCCGCGATCAGCGGCACGATGCCGATCAGGTAGAACGCCGGCGCGAGATTGCCGCCGATGATCGCGTGCGGCACGATCATCGGCGCCGCGAACGACGCGATCTTCAGCCACGCGCTGCCGAGCCCGCAGCCCGACGCGCGGATGCTCGTCGGATACTGTTCCGGCGTATAGACGTACGCGGTGATGAAGCCCGATGCCATCAGCCCCAGCGACAGCGAGCAGAAGGTCGCGACGACATACACCGACGACGCGTGGTAGATGCCCGCGAACGCCAGCGACAGCGCGCACAGCACGAACGACCACACGATCACCGGCTTGCGGCCGAGCTTGTCGACCAGCAGCGCGGACGCGAGCGAACCGAGCACGCCCATCACCGAGCCGATCACCGCGAGATTCAGCGCGAGCTGCAGCGGCGCGTGATAGAAGTTCTTGTAGATCGTCGGCAGCCACGTGGACAGCCCGTACTGGATGAACCCGCAGGTCGCCCACAGCGTCGCCACCGCGAGCGTGCGCTTGCGATACGCGGCGCTGAACAGGTCGCTCATCCGGCGCTTCGGATGCTGGCGCACCATCTCGTCGAACGCAGCAACCTGCGTGACCGGCGGCAGCTCGCCGCGCACCGACGCTTCGAACACGCTCACCGCGCGCCCGGCTTCCGGGAGCCGCCCGCGCGACGCGAGCCAGCGCGGCGATTCCGGCACCAGACGCGTGAGCACCAGCGCGAGAATCAGCGGCAGCCCGCCGACGAAGTACATGATCTCCCAGCCGAACCGCGGCACGAGCCACGCGCCGAGCGCCATCGACACCAAGAGGCCGATCGGGAACACGATCTCGTACAGCAGCACGAAGCGGCCGCGGCCATGTGCGCGTGTGATTTCGTTGATGTAGGTCGCGGCGACCGGCAGCTCGCCGCCGAGGCCGAGCCCCTGCAGGATCCGCAGCAGCACGAACACCTCGAACGTCGGCGCGAAGCCGCACGCGATGCTCGTGATGCCGATCACGGCGGAACTCCACGCGATCGCCTTCACGCGGCCATGCTTCTCCGCGAGCGCGGGAAACAGGAATGCGCCGATCAGCTGGCCGATCGCGCCGGACGCGATCAGCATGCCGATCTGCGTCGGCGACAGCCCCCATTTGTGAATCAGCAGCGGCAGCGTCGCCGCGATCGTGATCACGTCGAAGCCGTCGAAGAACGTCGCGGTGCCGATCAGCACGCGCGCGCGGATCTGCATCGCGTTGGCCGGAAGCCGCTCGAGCCGCGCGATGATCGCGCCGGGCGTGGAGGCGGCAGCTTCCATCGTGGCCCTGCCGGCCACGACGTTGTCGAAAGTGCTCATGCGGGGTGTCTCCTGGATCTTTGTACCGGTTTCGCCGGTCAGGCAAGCGCTTTGGTCGTGTCCGCCAGGGCTTCCGTATCCACTGCCCGGCCCTGGTTCATCCACTTGCGTGCGAGCTTGAGCTCGCGTGCGTTGTTGATGGCGATGACACCTCTCACATGCCCATCGCCCACGAAAAACAGCGTCGCGCGGCGCGCGGCGAGATCGCCGCGCACGACGAGCTGCGCATCGGCCGGCAGATCGCCGAGGATCTGCAGGTTCACGTCGTACTGATCCGACCAGAACCACGGAATCTCCGCGTACGGCGCACGTACGCCGAGCACGGCCTTCGCGGCCGCGATCGCCTGGTTCTGCGCGTTCGCCCACGATTCGAGCCGCACGCGCCGCTTCAGCCAGCCGTTGTGATGGTTCGCGACGTCGCCGCACGCGAAGACCGCCGGGTCGCTGGTCGCGCCGAATTCGTCGACCACGATGCCGTCGTCGATCGCCAGGCCCGCGTTGCTCGCCAGTGTCGCGTTCAGCGCGAGGCCGATGCCGGCCACCGCGAAATCGGCGTCGATCGTCGTGCCGTCCGCAAGCGTCGCGCGCACCTTCGATGCGTCGTCCGGCTGCGCGTCGAGCGACGCGAGCGCCGCGCCGAGGCGCACGTCGACACCGTTCGCGCGATGCAGGTCGAGCAGGAAGTCCGACACGACCTGCGGCACCGAGCGGCCGCACAGCCGCGGCGCGCCTTCGACGACGACGGCCTCGACACCGAGCTTGCGCGCGGTCGCCGCGACCTCGAGGCCGATCCAGCCGCCGCCGATCACGAGCACACGCCGGTTCGCACGCAGCTTCTCGCCAAGCGCGGCCGCTTCGTCGAGCGTGCGCAGGTAATGAAGATTCGGCGTCCTGACGATCGAGTCAGGCAAGCGGCGCGACGTGCCGCCGGTCGCGATCACGAGGCGGTCGTATTCGATCTCGCGACCGCTTTCGGTCTTCACCACGCGGCGCGCACGGTCGATCGACGCCGCGCGTTCCGGCTGCCACGCCTCGACGTTCAGCGCGTCGAACTCGTCCGGGCGCACGACGCGCACGGTTTCGATGTCGGCGTCGCCGGCCAGCACGGCCTTCGACAGCGGCGGACGCTCGTACGGCAGATGCGGCTCGTCGGCAATCATCACGAGACGGCCCGCAAAGCCTTCCGCGCGCAGCGTCTTCAGCACCCAGCCGGCCGCCTGCCCGCCGCCGATCACGACGACCGTGCCCGGCGCCTGCGTATTCGCTTCGGTCATGATTTCCGCTCCGTCATGAACTTGCCTTCCGGCGCCTTCGCGTTCTTCTGCCGGCGCGTGTTGCCGTCGAGGCCGCCGTCGACGGCCCATTCGGCGAACACGGTCGGGCCCGGTTCGAATTCGCGCGGCTGCCATTCGGGCGTCAGCACGTCTTCGTCCGCGTAGTACTCGATCAGCGCGCCGGCCGGGTTCTGGAAGTACCAGAAATACGCGGACGACACCGGATGACGCCCCGGGCCGAGTTGCGTTTCCCAGCCGCAGCGGTCGATGTGCATGCCGCCGCCGAACACTTCGTGGATGTCGCGCACGGTGAACGCGACGTGGTTCAGGCCGCGCTTGCCATTGGGCAGCGCGAGCAGGAACAGGTCGTGGTGACCACCGTGCGGCGCGCAGCGCATGAACGCGCCGCGGCCCGGATAGCGGTCCGACGTCTCGAAGCCGAGCAGCTCGTGATAGAACTTCTCCTGCGCGTCGAGGCAGTTCGTGAAGAACACGACGTGGCCCACCTCGACCGGCTCGGCGCGCGCATAGATCGGGCTCGGCTGGTCGACCCGCGCCGTCCGGCCCCACACGTTCGACGGCGAGCCGGTGATGTCGAGCGCGCGCTTGCGCGTCACCTCGATGCGGATCGCCATCCCGTTCGGATCGATGCAGCCGACCGCATCGTCCTGCGCGTAATAGCCGGGCTGGCCGGCCAGCTTCGTGCGCAGCGCGTCGACTTCCTGCTGCGTCGCGACGCCCCACGTGACTTCGCGCAGCGTCGGGCCCGCTTCGAACGCGGGCGGCAGCGACGGATCGTCGGCCTTGACGACCAGCACGGTGCAGCCGTTCAGCGTCTCGAAACGTGCGCGCGTGTCGTCGTGCGCGACTTCCTTCAGGCCCCAGTCGGCGAAAAAGCGCCGGCACGTCGCGAGGTCGTCGACACCGTACGTGATCTGCTCGATACCCAAGATGCTCATTGCGTCATTCCCCTTCGCTCAGTTCGCCCACGGCAGCGGCGCGTCGTTCAAGCCCCAGTAGAGGCTCTTCTGCTGCATGTACTCGCGGATGCCGAGACGGCCCTTCTCGCGGCCCATCCCGCTCTCCTTCCAGCCCGAGAACGGCGTGGAGATCGAGAACAGCTTGTACGTATTGATCCAGACGGTGCCCGTCTCGAGCGCGCGCGCGATGCGCCATGCGCGCTTGTAGTCGCGCGTCCAGATGCCGGCGGCAAGGCCGAACACGCTGTCGTTCGCCTGCGCGATCAGCGACGCTTCGTCGTCGAACGGCATCGCGACCAGCACCGGCCCGAAGATTTCCTCCTGGCAGATGCGCGCGCTGTTCGGCAAGCCTTCGAGAATCGTCGGCTGGTAAAAGAAGCCGTCCTCGCGCCCGTCGCCCGACGGCCGCTCGCCGCCGCACAGCAGGCGGCCGCCTTCCTCCAGCCCGAGCGCGACGTAGCGCTCCACCGATTCGCGATGCTTCGCGGTGATCAGCGGCCCCATCTGCGTGTCGGGCCGCGTCGGGTCACCCACGCGCAACTTGCGTGCGCCCGCGACCAGGCGCTGCATGAACTCGTCGTAAACCGAGCGCTGCACGAACAGGCGCGAACCTGCGATGCACGCTTCGCCCGACGAGCTGAAGATGCCGTACAGCACGCCGTTCACCGCGTGATCGAGATCCGCGTCGTCGCATACGATCGTCGGCGACTTGCCGCCCAGCTCCAGCGACACGGGCATCAGCTTTTCCGCCGCGATGCGCGCGATACCGCGGCCCACTTCGGTGCCGCCGGTAAACGACACCTTCTTCACGAGCGGATGACGCACCAGCACGTCGCCGATCACCGAGCCCTTGCCCGGCAGCACGCTCAGCACACCCTTCGGCACGCCGGCTTCCTCGCAGATGCGGGCCAGCGCGAGCGACACGAGCGGCGTCACTTCGGCCGGCTTGAGCACCACCGCGTTGCCGCCGGCGAGCGCCGGCGCGAGCTTCTGCGCGTCGGACGCGATCGGCGAATTCCACGGCGTGATCGCCGCGATCACGCCGATCGGCTCGTGCACGCTCATCGTCAGGTAGTCGCCGCGCGACGGCGTCAACTCTTCGTCGAGCGTTTCAAGGCACGCCGCGAAATAGCGGAACGTGTTGGCCGCGCTGGCCACCAGCACGCGCGTCTCGCCGATCGGCTTGCCGTTGTCGCGGCGCTGCAGGTTCGCGAGCGCCTCGTGACGCTGCATGATCAGGTCGGCGATCCGGTACAGCACCAGCGCGCGCTGGTGCGGCTTGAGGCCGGCCCAGTCGGCGCGCCGCCACGCGGCATCGGCGGCCACGACGGCGTCGGCCGCGTCTTCCGCGTTCGCCGTCGAGACTTCCATGTTCAGCGACTGGTCGGCCGGATAGATGCTCGCGTAGGGCGCGCCACGGCCGCGCCGCCACTCGCCGCCGATCAGGATGTCGCCGTTGGGTACGAGGCTCGTATCGAAAGGAGTCATGTCACAAGTCCCACAAATCTGTCTCTGCGCAGCCGCCGCGCCGTGGCGCCGGCGGCCGTTCAATGGCCCGAATGGCCGCGTCGGCCTGGTTGTCCGGGTTGTCTGCCTGCTCAGATCACGCAGCGGGCCGCGCGGTTGCGCAGCGCGCGGATCGCGCTGTACGCGGTCAACGCGGACGTCTTCGGGTTGTCGGGCAACGGCTTGCCGCTCATTTCGAGCGACATCTCGCCGAACGCGCCGCGCGCGGTGATGCGGTGCACGTTGCGCGCGACCGCCGGATCGGCGATCAGGCGCACGCGCGTCGCGTCGAGCCCGAGGCCCGCGAGCGCAACCGTCGCCGCAACGTTCGCGTTCTTCGGATAGAGCCGCGCGGCATCGCGTGCGGTGCCTTCGAAGATCACCTTTTCCTCGGTCATCGCACGCAGGTCGCACAGCGCCTCGGCGGGCGTGCCAAGCCAGCCGAGCGGCGGCTTGCGGCCGACGTACAGCACTTCGTCGAGGCCGCCCTGCTTCGCGGACGCCAGCGCGTCGATGCCGCCGATCGCGCCGGACAACAGCGTCAGCGTCGCGTCGCCTTCGTCGGCGGCCTGCGACAGCACGTCGAGCAGCGCGAGATCGGACAGCGCGCCGATCGACGCGACCGCGCAATCGGTGCCGGCCTTCAGCAACGGCACGACGTGATCGACGAGCGCGCTGTGGCCCGCGCATTCGAGCGCGAACTCGGGGCGGCGGGCCAGTGCGTCGACCGACGACACGACCTCCACCGCACCGCCGAGCTCGCGCTGCACCGCGTCGCGCTGATGCTCGGGCACGATCACGTGCGCGACGTGCAACGACGCATCGTGCTCGACCGCGTGATACACGGCGGCACCGATCGCGCCGAAGCCGATCATCGCGACGTCGACGGGCGCATGCCCGTGTCGCTGGCCGTTATGCATACTGGCGCTCCGACGGCGTCTCTTCCTTCTTCACCGGCGGGCCCGCGAACTGCGATGCGAACGAGCCGACCGACAGCATGTCGACTTCGACCATCACCGGCCCTTCCTTCGCGATCCCTTCGCGCACGATCGCTTCCGCCTGGTCGAGCGACGTGATCCGGTAGTGCGTGAGGCCGAAGCTCGCGCAGAATTGCGCGAAATCCGGCTGGTGCAGCTGCACGAAGCAGCGGCGGCCGCCGTAGTGCGCGTCCTGGATGTTGCGGATCACGCCGTAGCACTGGTCGTTCATCAGCACGATCATCACGTTCGCGTTTTCCTGCACGGCCGTCACGAGCTCGCCGACGTTGACCATCAGGCCGCCGTCGCCGACCAGGCAGACCGTCTTCGCCGCCGAGCCGGCCAGCGCCGCGCCGATGCCCATCTGGATGCCCTGGCCGATGCCGCCGCCGAGCGCATGCACGCCCGCGCGCGGCTCGAAGATCTTCAGCAGGCGGTTGCCCCACGTGCTGTTCGAGATCGTCACGTCGCGCACCCAGTTGTAGTCGCGGCCGACCGCGCCCTGCAGCGTGTCGACGAGCTGCTTGTACGGCCCGAGGCCCTTCGACACGTCGGCCACCGCCTGCTCGCGGGCCGCCGCGAGATCGGCCGCAAACTGCGGATCGACCGACAGGCGGCCTTCGAGGCGGTCAGCCAGCTCGGCCAGCACGCGCTTCGAATCGCCGTGCACGAACAGTTCGTTGCGATAGCCACGGTTGTCGGCAAGTGCCTCGGCATCGACGCGGAACAGCGGCTGCGGCAGCGCGAGCTTGTACTTCAGCGTCTCGTTGCCGCGCAGGCGCGAACCGACGACGACGAGCGCATCGCAGGTCTTGTAGAACGCTTCGACGGACGCATGCACGTTGAACGCGCCGAGCGTCGCCGGGTGATCCTCGGGCAGCACGCCGCGGCCCTGCACGCTCGTCACGACGCCGAAGCCGAGCTTCACGAGGCGTTCGACTTCTTCGCGTGCATGGCGCGCGCCGCCGCCGAGCCACAGCAGCGGGCGGCGCTTCGCCGCGAGTGCGTCGGCAAGCTTCGCGACGCGTGCGGAATCGTGCTCGCGCACCGTGACGTGCGCCGGCGCGAGGTCTTCAGGCCATTCGATTTCGGCCGCCTGGATGTCGATCGGGATCTCGACCGACACTGGGCCCGTCGGCGCCGTCTGCGCGATGCGCACGGCTTCGCGGATCGTCGGCAGCACGGTTTCGACCGTACGCACGCGGAACGCGGCCTTCGAAATCGAGTCAAGCATCGACAGCTGGTCGGGCGCTTCGTGGATGTAGGCCAGATCCTGGTCGAGGTAAGGCGTCTCGATCTGCCCCGTCACGTGCAGCAGCGCGGTGCCAGCCGTCAGTGCCTCGACCATCGCGCCGGCCGCGTTGCCGGCCGCCGTGCCCGTGCTCGTGAACGCGACACCGAGGCCGCCCGACACGCGGGCCAGGCCGTCGGCCATGTTCAACGCACCGGCTTCACCGCGCGCGCCGACATAGCGAATGTTCCCGCGCGAGTTGATCGCGTCGAGGATCGGCATGTTGTGGATCGAGATGACACCGAATGCGGTTTTCACGCCGCACTGCTCGAGAAAGGCGGCAATCAGCTCGCCAACCGTGGTTTTTTTAGACATGGCGTGCAAAGCCTCCAGAAACGTCGATATGGCTGCCCGTCGTGTACGACGACAGATGCGTTGCGAGATAAAAGAGTGCCCAGGCGGCCTCGTCAGGCTTGCCGAAGCGGTTCAACGGAATGTTCTTCTTGCGGGCGAGCGCGCCCGTCCAGTCCTCCCAGCTTTCGCCGGCCTGCGCCTGTGCTTCGTAGCGGCGGCGCCACTGCCCCGACTCGACGATGCCGATCAGGATCGAGTTCACGCGGATGCGCTGCGGCGCCAGTTCGGTCGCGAGTGACTTCACGAGGCTCAGCACGCCCGCGCGCGCCGACGACGTCGCGACCATGTGCGGCTCCGGCTGCAGCGCGAGCAGCGAGTTCACGCAGGTGATCGTCGGCGCGGCCGCATCGCGCAGCAGCGGCAGGAACGCACGCGTCGGGCGGATGATGCTGAAGTACTTCAGTTCGAGTTCTTCGCGCCATGCGTCGTCGGTCGTGTCGGCGAAGGTCGACACGCGGCCCTGGCCCGCGTTGTTGACCAGCATGTCGGCCCGGCCGAGGCGGTCGGACACGGCCTGCGCGAACGCGGCCACGTCGGCTTCGTCGAGCACATTGCAGCGCACGGCCAGCAGCGGCGCGCCCGGATACTTTTCGCCGAGCATCGCTTCGGCACGTGCGAGGCGTTCGCCGTCGCGGCCGCAAATCGCGACCGACGCGCCGGCCTGCAGGAACCGTTCGGCCGTCGCGAGACCGATGCCGGACGAACCGCCCGTCACCACCGCAACCTGCCCGGTCAGATCGATCTGAATCATCGCAGTCCTAAAGCTTTGAGAAACGTGTGCTCGTCATCCGAGCGGTAATTGAGCCGCCGCGACAGTTCCGCCGCCGCGCGCTGCACCTTGTCGATCAGGCCGTCGGCGATCAGCGCCGCGTCGATCTCCGGCCGCGGCACAGTCACCGTGATGCAGGCGACGATCCTCTGCGTGTCGTTGCGCACCGGCGCCGTGACCACCGAGATGCCGCGTTCGAACGACGAATTGCTGACGCCGTAGCCGCGCAGCGCATCTTCCCGGATCACTTCGTACAGCGCGTCGACCGTTTCCGGCGTCGCGCTCGTCATCCGGTTCAGCGTGCCTTCCGGATACAGCGCCCGCAGTGCCTGAAGCGACAGGTCGCCCATCAGCACGTGGCCGTGGGTCGTCGCATGCGCGGGCAGCCGCGTGCCGACGTTCACGCGAATCGAGCTGAACACCGGCGACTGGCTCTGCGCCTTCGCGACGAACACCACGTCGCGGCCGTCGCGGATCACGATGTGCGTCGTGAAGCCGGTCGCATCGCGCAGGCTCTCGATCACCGGCAGGCCGAGATCGGTCAGCTCGAGCGAGCTCAGGTATTCGAAGCCGAGCCGCAGCACGGCAATGCCGAGCTTGTAGTTACGATCCTTGTCCGCGCGCTCGAGAAAGCCGAGCGATTCAAGCGTCTGCAGCAGACGGAACACCGTCGTGCGCGGAATGCCGAGCCGTTTCGACAGTTCGGGCGCGCCGAGCACCGGCTCGCGCGGCGAGAATTCGGCGAGGATCCGCAAACCGCGTTCGAGGCCCGGCACCACGTAGTTGGCCTCGGACTTCGCGGTGTCCGCATCCTGTTGTTGCAACGGTTCGCTCATGATGCCTCCCGCCGGGCCGCCCCAAGGGCACGATGAAATACATGTCGGGGATGGGGGGGCTGCGCCGCCCCAAGCGAACGAATGTGAGCGTGGGGGTAGTTCATTCCAGCCCCCGTTGACGGTCGCATTGACGGCAGAACGTGTCGATCAGCGACGAATACACTGCCGGCGCTTCCACGTAGCCCGCATGACCGGCCTGCGGAATCACCTGCAGCCCGACGTGCGCGGCAGCGGCGATCCGCTCGCACGCAGCCGGCGGCGTGATCGCATCGTTCGCGCCGACCGCCACCGCCGTACGGCCGCGAAAGCCGGCGAGATCGGACGCGAGATCGGCGTTCGCGAGCAGATGCGTGGCCTGCGCATAGCCGGCCGGCACGATGCGCGCCATGTTCCAGCGCACCCATGCACGCGCATCCTCGCTCGCGAAACCGGACAGCATGTTGCCGCTGCGCTGCTCGGCGAGCCCGGCCGGGCCGAGTTCGTCGAGCATCGCGAGGCGTGCATCGCGGCGCGTGTCGCGCGTTTCGGCGGGCGCGCTGCCGTAGCCGCCCGCGGGCGAGATCAGCAGCAGGCCGGCGATCCGCGCGGGCATCACGCGGGCCAACCCGCCCGCGACGATCGCGCCGAGCGAATGCCCGACCAGCACGCAGCGTTCGATGCCGAGTGCCTCGAGCCACGCGTTCAGCGAGGCCGCGTAATCGGCGGCGGCCGGCGACGCGCCGCGCACGGGCGTCGACACGCCGTAGCCGGGCGCATCCCACGCGAGCACGCGGCGCGACGCGCCGAGCGTGTCGAGCTGGCACACCCACGATGCAGCGCCCGAGCCGATCCCGTGCAGCAGCACGACGGGCAGCGCGCGGCCCGCGTGCTGCGCGCCGGCCTCGCCTGCGCCAGCCTCACGGTAGCCGATCGTGCCCGCCGCGCCGGCCGCGCAGCGCTGTTCGGGAAACTGCCCGAGCAGCGCGGCGAACGCCGCGGTGCGGTTGCGTTCACGTTTGTCGATGACACGCATTGCTTGCTCCGCCCCGTCTCAGCGCTTGATCTTCGCGAGCGGCGAATCCGGCGGATACGTCGGCGTGATGGGCTTCGGCGAACCGAGCATCACGCACATCAGCGCGTCTTCCTCGCCGATGTTGATTTCCGTGCGGTACACGCCCGGCGGCACCGAGATCAGGTCGCGCTCGCCGAGGATCGCTTCCCAGGTCTCGCCATCGCGCTCGCAGATCACCTTCATCTTGCCGCGCAGCACGAAGAAGATTTCCTCGACGTCCATGTGGATGTGGCTCGGGCCGATGTTGCCGGCCGGAATGACCATCGTCGAGAACGTGAAGCCGCCGGCCGGCACCGTATTGACGTCCTTCGCGACGCCCGTGCCGCCCGTGCCGACGTAGCGCATCTGCGCACGGCGGTACTTCGGGTCGTAGTCGGCCTGGAACTTCAGTGCGTCCCAGTCGTAGCGCCGCGTCGCGTAGCGCGCGACACGCCCTTCCATCCAGTCGCCGAAGCTTGCGTCTTCCGGCTGGTCCCACGACTTGCGTTCGAGATCGGCGTCCGCCATCGTCCTCTCCTTCATCAGAGTGAAAACTTCAATTCAATTCATTACGAAGCCGCCGTTCACCGGCAGCAATTGACCCGTCACGAAGCGCGCGCCGTCCGACAGCAGGAACAGCACGGGGCCCGTCACGTCCTCGGGCACCTGCGCGCGCGTCAGCGCGCGGCCCTGCATGTAGAACGCGTGGCGTTCCGCCGGCACGTAGGCCGTCGCCTCGACTTCGGTAAGCCCCGGCGCGATCGCGTTGACCGTCACGCCGTGCGCGCCGAACTCGCGCGCCTGCGCATGCGTCATCGCGATCACCGCGCCCTTGCTGGCGACGTACGCGAGCAGCTTCGGCGCGCCCCACAGCGCGGTGTCCGATGCGAGGTTCACGATCGCGCCGCGGCCCGACTGCGCGAGGTGCGGCAGCGCCGCATTGCTGACGAGCCACACGCCGCGCACGTTCACGTTCATCACGGCATCCCAGGTCGACACGTCGAGCTCAGTCGACAGCTTGCCGCCCGAATTCGTGATCGCCGCGTTGTTGATCAGTGCATCGATGCCGCCGAGCGCTTGCGCGCCGTGCGCGACGAAAGCCGTGACGCTCGCCGGATCGGCCAGGTCGAGCGTGAAGAAATGCGCGGTATGGCCCGCCTGCGCGAGTTCCGCGACCAGCGCGCGGCCTTCGTCGGCCAGCACGTCGCCGAACGCGACCTGCGCGCCCGCTTCGACGAGCGCCTTCACGAATGCGGCGCCGAGACCGCGCGCGCCGCCCGTGACGAGCACGCGGCGCCCCGGCAGCGCCACGACCGGTGCGAACTCAGCCATTCGCGGGCTCCGCCGCGGCGTGCGCCGCGCGATGCGCGTCGAGCGCGGACAGGTGTTCCTGCGCGCGCTGGCGCAGCATCCGGCGCACGCGCGTGATGCCGACGTCGTGCTGGTACAGGTATTCGTGATCGCGCGCGTGCGGCGCGAGGCTTTCGAGGACGTAGCGGTCCTGCTCGAGCACGTCCCAGTGCAGGCCCTCGAGGCGGTTGCGGTACATGAAGCGCCACACGTCGCGCTGCCAGCCGCTGACCTTGCGGGTACGCCAGAAGTAGACCTGGCAGTTGTCGCCGTCGACCGGCGTCGCGAAGCCGATGATCCCGAAGTTGCCGCCCGGGCCGAACTTCTGCTTGTACGGAATCGCGAGGCGCATCCACAGGCAGCCCGTTTCGCCGAGCTCGACCCAGTCGAAGTTCACGTCGCGCTGGCCGACCTTCTCGAACATCAGGCCCGTTTCCGTCTTGCGCACGCGCATGTCGGCCTGCTTGTCGCCTTCGGCCATCGAGTGCGACGTCGCGTGCAGGTACGCGCCATGCATCGGGTCCATCACGTTGTCGATCGCGTACTGGTAATTGCACTTCCAGTTCGACACGCACAGGAAATGGCCGTACTCGTCGGCGACCAGTTCTTCCGGCAGGTTCAGCGGCGCCGGCTCGCCGTGCGCTTCGTCGCCGAACCACAGGAAGATCGCGCCAGCCTTCTCCTCGACCGGATACGACTTCACGCACTTCGTGCCTTCGAGCGGACAGTTCGCGACCGCCGGCACGCGATTGACCGTGCCGCCGCCGTCGATTTCGACGCCGTGATACCAGCAGGCGATGTTGCCGCCGAGGTTCCAGCCGAGCGACAGGCGCGCGCCGCGGTGCGGACAGCGATCTTCCAGCGCGTGGACCTTCCCTTCGTGATCGCGCCACAGCACGATCTGCTCGGACAGGCGCGTGAGGCCGACCGGCGCGTTCGACACCTGCCAGCTCGGGGCGACGGGATACCAGTAGTTCTTGATGCCGCGGTCGAGGTAGTCGCGGACCGGGTCGTGTTGTGTTTCGTGTTGTGCGGGGGACGTCATCAGTGTGCTCCGGATGCGGTTGTCGGGTCGGCGCTCAGGCGTGCGGCGCGGTCGGTGCGCTCATTCCGCCAGCGAGGCCATTTCGGCGCGGAAGCGCTCGGGCGTCCACGCCGCGCCGTCCGGCGCGCGGAAGCCGATGCGGTTCAGGCCCGCGACGACCTCGTCCAGCTCGGTCGCACCGCTCTCGAACACGCGTTCGAGCGCATCGCCCAGATCGTTCTCGTACTGCGTCGGCTCGGCCTTGCGGTTTTGCCAGATGCGGTTCTCGGCCTGGCCCGGGATCTCGATCTGCCCCTTGCCGGCGACGTTGTTCGGCTGCGGCGCCACCCACGGCTTCAGGAAGGGATTGAAGTTGACGGTCGCTTCTTTCATGTCATTCCACCTTGATCTGGATTTCCTCGCCGGCCAGGCGCACCGCGTACTGCTTCAGCGCGCGCCCGCCCGGGCCCTTCAGGCATTCGCCCGTCTTGATGTCGAACACGGCCTCGTGCAGCGGGCATTCGACCGTGCCTTCGTCGACGAACCCCTGCGTCAGCAGCGCGTAGGCATGCGGGCACACGTTCTCGAGCGCATACACCTCGTCGCCGACGCGGTAGATCCCGATTTCGACACCGTCGGTCCGCTTGAACTCGATCGGCGTGTCTTCCGACAGCGCGCCGGCGTGCCCGGCACAAACCCATTGTTCAGACATCTCACACCCTTCCTTCTGATCGACTCTCGGTTCGCCCCGGATTTGTTCCATACCCGGAACAGCAGTTTATGGATGGTGATTATAGGAGTGACTTTCCACGAGTAAAACAAAAAGCTGCATGTCCTAGGGAAAACACCGACCGCCGGGTCGACGATCGCCGACATCCAACTTTAGAAAGGTGATTTTTTGTTTTGCGGCGGGGATTTAAGTCCTTTTCTCAGGACGCTCGATCCCGTGTTGCGGATCGTCACCATTCGCATCCGGCCCGATAAATTTATTTTTGATCCGGTGCACGACACCTCTATACTCCATTCCATCAGAGGCACATTGTTCCTTATATGGAACATTAAAAATGCCCGCCCGGTGGTGAAGAACGCGCGACGGCCGGCCGTCCCCCGCGCCCGCCGCCATGGCACGTTTCTCATCAGGTTTGGAGAGTCAGGAGATCAAATGGTCAAGCACGCGGTAGCAGCAGCACTCATCGGAATCGGCGCGATGTCGGGCGCCTGGGCACAAAGCAGCGTGGTGCTGTACGGCAGCATGGATGCCGGCGTCGCCTATGTGAACAACGTCGGCGGCCATGCGAAGTGGGCGATGATCCAGGGCAACACGCAGCCCGACCGGTGGGGCCTGAAAGGCAAGGAAGACCTCGGCAGCGGCCTGTCGGCGATCTTCCAGCTCGAAAACGGCTTCTATACGAACAATGGCCAGTTCGCGACCGCGAACACGATCTGGAACCGCGCGGCCTTCGTCGGCCTCAGCTCGGACCGCTACGGCACGCTGACGCTCGGCCGCCAGACGCCGCTGACGTTCGACTATCTCGATCCGCTCAGCACCGCGTATCTCGCGCTGAGTTGGTATGCGTTCCATCCGGGCAACATCGACGGGCTCGCCGCGACCGGCAACGTGCCGTACAACAACGCGGTCAAGTACCGTTCGCCGAGCTTCGCCGGCTTCTCGGCCGCGGCGGCGATGGCGCTCGGCAACACGACGAACTTCTCGACCGGCAAGTCGGTCGGCGTCGCGCTGAACTACGCGAACGGGCCGTTCAAGGCGTCGGCCGTCTACTCGAACGAGCACGACCGCGCGATCCTGATCGGCCAGACGGGCATCACGTCGTTCCAGGGGCAGAACACCGCGAACGGCTACATCGCGAACAAGGTCGAGAACATCGGCGCGGGTGCGTCCTATCAGATCGGCGACTTCCTCGTGCACGGCCTCTATACGCGCGTGAAGATGCAGTCGAACGGGTTTTCCGACACGTTCCAGAGCTACGACGCGGGCGTGAACTACCGCAGCAGCGCATTCAACACGATCGCGGGCGGCGCGGCGACCACGACGCTGGCCGGCCGCCGCTGGACGCAGGTCGAGCTCGGCGACATCTATGCGCTGTCCAAGCGCACGCAGCTGTATGCGAACGTGCTGTACGAACACGGCTCGGGCGGCGCGAAAGCCGCGTTCTTCACGGCCGGCGCGTCGAGCACCGCGAACCAGGTGATCGTGCTGACCGGCATCCACCACTCGTTCTGAGCGGCGACGGGCGGATGCGCCCGGGGCCGGAAAAGAAGAGAGCAGCCCGCGGGCTGCTCTTCTTTATTGGCGACGCGTTGTTCGTTACTGGCTATCGGCCAAGCCGCAAGACGCGGCTCGCTCGACGGATCAGAACATCGCGACCCGATGGCGCGCGTGCGCGAACGTCGGGTCGCTTTCGAGCGGCCGGTAGTTCAGCCGCTGCGACAGGTCGACCGCCGCGCCGCACACCGCTTCGACGAGCCGCTCCTTCTCGCCGGTCTCGCCGATTTCCGAGCGCGGCACCGTCGCGGTGATCGCCGCGACGATCGCACCCGAATGGTCGCGCACGGGTGCCGTCACGGCCGAGATGCCGCTCTCGAACGCGGCTTCGCTGACCGCGTAGCCGAGCCGCGCGTAATGGCGCACACGCTCGTACAACTCATCCACCGTGCCCGGCGTGCGCTCGGTGAACTGTTCGAGCCGCTTCTCCGGATACAGCTGGCGCAGCGCGTCGCGCGTGAGGTCGCCCATCAGCACATGGCCGTGCACGGTCGCGTGCGCGGGCAGCCGCGTGCCGACGTGTACCTTCACCGAGCCGAACATCGACGTGTTGCTCTGCGCCTTCGCGACGAACACGACATCGCGCTGGTCGCGGATCAGCAGGTGCGTCGACAGGCCGGTCGCATCGCGCAACCGTTCGAGCACGGGCGCGCCGAGATCGGTCAGTTCCAGCGAATTCAGGTATTCGAAGCCGAGCCGCAGCACGCCGACGCCGAGCCGGAAATAACGGTCGCCGTTCACGCGCTCGAGAAAGCCGAGCGCTTCGAGCGTCTGCAGCAGGCGGAAGGTGGTTGTGCGCGGAATGCCGATGCGCTTTGACAACTCGGGCGCGCCGAGCACCGGCTCGCGCGCGGAGAATTCGGCGAGGATCCGCAGCCCGCGCTCGAGGCCCGGCACCAGATACGACGACGCGCCGCCCGACGATTCGTCATCGCCCGCGGCCGGCTTCGACGCGTCGCGGTCGACGTCGTCGCCGGCTGTCGCGCGCGGCGCGCTTGCCGGCTTCGCCGGCGGTTTCGATGCGCCGCTCATCGTTGGATTGATCCTGTGCACATGGACGGAATGGAAGCGTTCACGAATGACCCGCAATGCTTGATTATGGATTTTCGACCGGACCGGATCAACACGATCCGGCACAGGCGGCCGATGGCCCGGTGCGCCCGATCGGGTAGCCGGACTGTCATATAGCCTGATGCGATCGAAAGGATAACAGCGATAGACAGGACTGCCCACCGGAACGTCGTCGTGGGCAAGGCGGGCCGCCGGCCCTGCTCATCCGCGATCGGGATGCATCACGCGCGGTGCCGGCCGGCACAATCACGGCTGATGTGCGCCAGGAAAACGAAGGGGGGAAGAAGCGCGAGGGAACAAACGACCGCACCGATCCGCGAACGGGATGGGCGCGACGCGACGTCAGGCCGTCACGGCGTCGTCATATTCGGCACGGGCGAGCTGGCCAGCGGCGTACGCGTCGGCTTCGCCGCGAAAGCCGTCCGTGCTGAATGCGACGACTTTCACACCGACACCCGACGCCCGCTTCACCGTCAGCGCCCATTGCCATCCGCCGTCTTGTTCGAAGACGTGCAGCGAGGGTTCGAGGGATGAGTCCAGTACGGTCACGGGTTAGGCTCCTGCCCTGCGCGTCGCATTGCGAAGCGTCGGGCATGTCGAAAAGATGCGCCGGTTCGCGGCGCGTTTCGACAGTCTAGTCAAGGAATGTTGCGACGCACCATCAGGGCTTACACCTGCCTATCAGAACCAGGCGGTCGATCAAAATGCCTGAATCCCTTATGGCGCGGGCCTCGCGAGCCTGTTCCCACAGCCCGGGACACCTGCGTGCGGCAACGTGCCGCATCGACGATCGCTTGTCCGGTGCGGTTGAAAAACAGGGCGCGACCAGCACGACCGAGCCGGAGAACCGCGCCGGCCGATCGGCATGGCAAACGGCTACCGGCCCGCCCCCGCGGCCATCACCCGCCGGAACGTCAGGTTGACGCGCTCGCCCTGCACGGCCGGCGCCTTCGGCACGCGATGCTGCCATTCGGCCTGCGTGCGGCCGCGCATCACGAGCAGGCTGCCGTGCGTCAGCCGGTACGCGTGCACGACGCCGGTCGCACGATGACGCAGGTCGAACACGCGGATCGCGCCGAGGCTCACCGACGCGATCACCGGCGCGTCGCCGAGCTCCGGCTCGTTGTCCGCATGCCAGCCGAGGCTGTCCTGCCCGTTGCGATACCGATTGAGCAGCACGCTGTTGAATCGCGCGCCGCAGGTCGCCTCGACCGCGCGCTTCAGGTCGAGCACGGCCGGCGTCCACGGCTCGGGTACGTTGCGGATCCCCGAGTACACGTAGACGGCGTCGGGCTCGCCCTGCCACGCGGTGAGCCGCGGCAACGGAATGCGACCGCGCGGCGTGCGGATCGTGTCCTGCCGCCACGCGACCTCGTCGATCAGCGCGGCCAGCACGCGATCGGCGTCGGCCAGCGCGAGCCAGTCCGGGTACCAGTCCACGTCGGGCACGGGCGAATCGGCGAAAAGATCGGGCGTCGACATGTCGGAGTCAGGCAGCAAATGAACGATGCAGGCGAACCATGCCTGCATGGTAGCCAACGGCGACGCGCGCCGCCATGCGCTGTCATTCCGGCGCGTGACACACCCGCGCGCTTGCATCGCCGGTCGCGAAGCCGATGCGTTTTCGCGCGCCACGCTATCATCGCGCCGTGTCGCGGCGCGCCCTTATCCAGGGCGCGGCCATCTTCCGCCATGCCGACCGGCGCGACCCGGCCGATTTCTTCCCGGACCCACCATGACGCTCTCCGATTCCGCCCTCGACCAGCTGTTCCTCACCGCGCGCACGCACAACGCATGGCAGGACAAACCCGTCGACGACGCGCTGCTGCACCGGCTGATCGACCTGACGAAATTCGGCCCGACGTCGGCGAACGCGAGCCCCGCGCGCTTCGTGTTCGTCAAGTCGCCCGAAGCGAAGGCGCGCCTGAAACCCGCGCTGTCCGAAGGCAATCGCGCGAAGACGATGGCTGCGCCCGTCACCGTGATCGTCGGTATGGACTTCGCGTTCCACGAGCACCTGCCGCGCCTGTTCCCGCACGCCGACGCGCGCAGCTGGTTCGCCGGCAACGACGCGCTGATCGAAGCCACCGCATTCCGCAACTCGTCGCTGCAGGGCGCGTACCTGATCCTCGCCGCACGCGCGCTCGGCCTCGACGCGGGCCCGATGTCGGGCTTCGACGCCGCGAAGGTCGATGCCGAGTTCTTCGCGGGCACCGCGATCCGGACCAACTTCCTCGTGAATCTCGGCTACGGCGACCCGGCGGGCCTGTTCCCGCGCAGCCCGCGCTTCGATTTCGACGATATCGCGCGCATCGTCTGATGCCGCGCGCTAGCGGCCGCGGGTCAACCGGATCAGCGTGATCTCGGACGGCACGCCGAAGCGGTTCGGCGGCCCCCAGTAGCCGGTGCCGCGGCTGGTATAGAGCCACATCGCGCCGAACCGGTTCAGCCCACCGATCACGGGCTGCTGCAGACGCACGAACGGCGGCCACGGCAGGAACTGGCCGCCGTGCGTATGGCCGGACAGCTGCACGGTGAAGCCGGCGCGGCTCGCCGCTTCCGCACTGCGCGGCTGGTGCGCGAGCAGGATCTTCGTGGCAACGTCGCGCGGCGCGCCGGCCAGCGCCTGCTCGGGATCGCTGCGATGCGCGGGATCGAACCCGCCCGCCGTGAAATCGGTGACGCCCGCGAGCACCGCGCGCGCACCGTCGTGCTCGATCAGCACGTGCTCGTTGAGCAGCACCGTCAACCCGATCCGCCGGAACTCGTCGATCCATGCATGCGCGCCGGCGTAGTACTCGTGGTTGCCCGTCACGAGGAAGCTGCCGTGCCGCGACTGCATGCGGCCGAGCGGCGCCGTGTGTTCGCGCAGCCGCTTGACCGAGCCGTCGACCACGTCGCCCGTCACGACGACGAGATCGGCCTCGAGCGCATTGACCGCGCGCACGATCCGCTCGATATACGGGCGCTTGATCGTCGGCCCGACGTGAATGTCCGACAGTTGCACGATCGTCAGCCCGTCGAGCGCGGCCGGCAGCCCGTCGACCGGAATCGACACGCGCTTGACCGCCGCCGTGCGGCGCGCGCCGACGAATCCGAGCGCGCTGACCAGCACCGCGCCCGCCAGCACGCCGAGCGCCGTGTCGGATGCCGCGCCACTCCAGGCGCCGTCGTGCCCCAGATGCCGCCAGACGACGACGCCGAGCAGCACCAGCTCGCGCAGGAATGTCAGCACCAGCAGCGACGAGAAGAAACCCATCACGATCGAACCCAGCCAGCCGACCAGCGTCGCGACCCAGCCTTCGTCGAAGCGACGCGAGAACATGCCGACCGGGATCAGCACGACGAAGCTCGCCAGCACGAGCGCCGCGATCGTGCGCGCGAGCGGCGACGTGAAGGCGTCGGGAATGATCCGCAGCCCGACATACAAATGAAACACCACGCCGATTGCGATGAACCGGACAAAAAAACTTCGCATGGAATACTCGTCCTCGTTGCGATACCGCTTCCGCGCCGCGCGTCGGACGGGACCGTGACGCAGGTCTCGTCATGCCCCGCGCCACGCGCCGCGCCCTTCGCAAGATGGTACACAGATACCGGCCGGCACGACCGGTCACGGGCGCGGCGGGTGCGGCGGGTGCGCCGGACGTCCGGGGCGTGCTGACAGGACATCGGCGTGCCGGTCGATCGGTCGCACCGCACCGCACGACGCATCGCATCGCAACGACGATGACGACGACATGACGCAGAACCTCGATCGTCGACCTGCAATCGGCGTGCCGGTCGATCGGTCGCGCCGCACCGCACCGCACCGCACCGCACGACGCATCGCATCGCAACGACGATGACGACGACGTGACGCAGAACCTCGATCGTCGACCTGCATCGCGAACGGGCGCAGCCAACCCGGCCCGCCCGGTCATGTCCACACGCGGATTCGCTCGCGTTCACGCGACAATCCAGTCTTCACGCGGCGATTCCCGCACGTCAGCAAACAAACGTGCCAGCCCGGTTTCGTCTGACGATCCTTTACAGTCCGTTAGCAACCCTTCAAGAGCATGAGCCGGCAGAATCGCGGGCCGGTCGCGACCGCCCCACGACACCCACCCGGCGACCTGCCGCATGCCAGCGATGCACGCCGCATCGCTGGCGGTCTACATCGCGCTGATTTATTATCGGCTCCGTATCGCGGAATCGTCGTCGCGGCGACGACCCGCCTTGCGCCGCGCCCGGCATCCACCCCCAACGTCGAGCTCGTCACACCATGAGAAAAACAACGCCGCGCGCGCCCCTGCGCGTCGCCGCCGTCCTGGCGCCCGCCCTGCCGCTCGCGGGCTGCACGTCGCGCGGCGCACCGTCGTACGTCCTGTTCGGCGCGTATTTCCCGCTCTGGCTCGTCAGCGCGATCGTCGGCATCGTCGGCGCGATCGTCGCGCACCGCGTGTTCGTCGCGACCGGCTGGGCCGCCACGGTGCCCTACCAGCTCGCCGTCTGCACCGCGATCGGGCTCGTGATCGCCGTGATCGTGTGGCTCGCCGGCACGGGGCCGTTCGCATGAAGGCCGCCGGCACCGCCCGCCCGTCCACGAAAGGCCGCGTGATCGCGCTGGCGATCGTCGCGCTCGGCATCGCGGCGCTCGCGTACGCGTACCACCGCACGACGGCCTACCCGTCCACCGACGACGCGTCGATCGACGCGGACGTCGTGCACGTCGCATCGCCCGTCGGCGGCCGCATCGTGCAGCTTGCCGTGCACGAGAACCAGCGCGTCGCGAAAGGCGACCTGCTGTATCAGATCGATCCGGTGCCGTACCGGCTGACGGTCGCGCAGGCGCAGGCCGATCTCGAACTCGCGCGCGCGTCGCTCGACACGCGCCGCCGGTCGCTGATCGGCGAGCGCTCGAACGCGGCCGTCGCCGCCGAGCAGGTCAAGCGCGCGACGCAGAATCACGATCTCGCGACGCGCGACGTGAACCGGCTCGCGCCGCTCGCGGCGCAGGGCTACGTCAGCGCGCAGCAGTTCGACCAGGCGAAGGTCCGGCAGCGCGATGCGGCCGTGTCGCTCGCGCAGGCGCAGGAACAGCAGCGATCGTCCGCGCAGACGATCGGCGACGACGCCGATGCGATCGCCACGCTCCACGCACGCGAAGCCGCACTCGCCCGCGCGCAGCACGCGCTCGACGACACGGTGGTGCGCGCGCCGCACGACGGGCTCGTGACGGGCCTGACCGTGCTCGCCGGCGAAACCCTCGCGCCGAACCAGTCGATCTTCACGCTGATCGATGCGAGCGAATGGTTCGCAGTCGGCAATTTCCGCGAAACGTCGTTGAACCGCATCGCGGTCGGCGACTGCGCGACCGTCTATTCGATGATCGACCGCGGCCGGCCGCTGACGGGCAAGGTCGTCGGCATCGGCGCCGGCATCGCGGACAGCGACCGCATCAACCTGCCGCGCGCGCTGCCGATCGTGCAGCGCTCGGTGAACTGGGTGCACGTCGCGCAGCGCTTCCCGGTGCGTGTGAAGCTCGACGAACCCGACGGCAAGCTCGTGCGCGTCGGCGCGAGCGCGATCGTCGAGGTCCGGCATGGCTCGGCCTGCCGCTGAGGTCCGCTCGCCCGGCCCGCGCGAAGTCCTGCGACTGCTCGTGCCGTTTCCGGGGCGCGCCGCGATGGCCGCGCGGGTCGCGCTGATCTGCGCGCTCGTCGTGCTCGTGACGAGCGGCTACGGCACGCCGGAAGCCGCGATCTCCGCGTACGTCGTGTTCTTCCTGAACCGCGCCGACCGCGTGACGAGCGTCGTGCTCGCGGTCGCGATGCTGCTGCTCATCACGCTCGTGATCGCGCTCGTGATCGGCGTCGCGATCTTCAGCATCGACTATTCGGTGCTGCGCGTCGCGTGCATGGCCGTGCTGTCGGTCGGGCTGCTGTACCTCACGTCGGCGAGCAAGCTGCGCCCGGTCGGCGCGATCCTCGCGATGATCGTCGGCTTCGGGCTCGACCAGCTCGGCCTCGCGCCGGTCGGCGAAGCCGCGACGCGCGCGCTGCTCTACGCATGGCTGATGGTCGCGATTCCGGTCGGCGTCGCGATCGTCGTCAACCTGCTGATCGCGCCGTCGCCGCGCAAGCTCGCGCTCGCGCAGCTCGCGAAAAGGTTGCGGCTCGCCGCGCAGCGGCTGCGCGGCGACGAGGACGCGCGCGCGGCCTTCGACGCGAGCCTGCGCGAAGGCGACAAGCAGCTGCTCACGTGGCTCAAGCTGTCGACGCTCGAAGGGTCGACGCCCGCCGCCGACGCGCCCGCGGTACGGCAAGCCATCGCGTCGAGCACCGCGCTGCTCGTCGCGGTCTCGCTCGCCGACCGCGAGCCGGACGCGCGGCTGCCCGCCGCGTTCGCGGAACCGGTTGCGGCGACACTCGACGAGATGGCCGGCATCCTCGAGCAAGGCGGCTATCCGGTCGACGTGACGCTGGCGCTGCCGCCGGCCGATACGCTGCCGCCGCTCGCGCGCGTCGTCGCAGCCGATCTGCACACGGCCATCACACAGTTTGCCGAGCCGGCCACACCTGCTGAATCGACTGCAGCGACTGCACCGGCCGCATCGGCCGCGCCTGCTGCCGCTGCCGCATCTGCCGCACCGACGGCGACTCCGCCCGATGCATCGGCTGCGACCGCCAACGCACCCGCGGCGCCGCGCGGCGGCTTCTTCCTGCCGGACGCCCGCACCAACCCCGACCACATCCGCTACGCGCTGAAGACGACCGTCGCAGCGATGTTCTGCTACCTGCTGTACTCGCAGCTCGACTGGTCGGGCATCCATACCTGCTTCATCACCTGCTACATGGTGTCGCTCGGCTCGACGGCCGAAACGGTCGAGAAGCTCACGCTGCGGATCGCCGGCTGCATCGTCGGCGCGCTGATCGGGACCGCGGCGCTCGTGTTCGTCGTGCCGGCGCTGTCGTCGATCGGCGAGCTGATGGCGCTCGTGTTCGTCGGCGCGTGGCTGTCCGCGTGGGTCGCGTTCGGTTCGCCGCGCATTGCGTACGCGGGCTTCCAGGTCGCGTTCGCGTTCTTCCTGTGCGTGATCCAGGGCGCGGGCCCCGGCTTCGACCTGACGCTCGCGCGCGATCGCACGATCGGCATCCTGCTCGGCAACGTCGTCGTGTATCTCGTGTTCACGCGCATCTGGCCCGTCAGCATCGGCAAGCAGATCGACGTCGCGTTCGCGGCGCTGCTCGATCAATGGCGCCGTATCGCGCAGGTCGTGCAGCCGGCCGAACGCCGCACGCTCGCCGCCGAAGCGTTCGCGCGCCACGGCGCGATCGCGCAGGAGCTCAACCTGATCCATTACGAACCATCGTGGGTGCGGCCGGCCGCCACGTGGCTCGCCACCCGGCGACGCGCGCTCGCGGAACTCGGCGCGCTCGAAGGCCCGCTGTTCCTGCTCGCCGAGCGCACGCCGGGCGATGCGGCGATCGGCGCGCACCTCGCGCGCGTGGTCGAACTGCGCGACGACGCCCCGACTGCCGACGCCGCTTCGGCGCCGCCGTCGTCGACGGCAGGCGCGGCAGCCGTGCCCGCCCCGCCGCCGGCCGCAACCTCCGCCGACCCTGCACGCGACGCGCTGCTGAACCTGATCGACACGCGGCTCGCGCACATCGCCGACGCCGCGCGTCCAGACACCCCGAAGGAGCCTGCCCCTCATGCGCGTCCCTGAACCGCCGGCCGCATCGATCGCCGCCGCCGCGCTCGCGACCGCCATCGCGCTGACCGGTTGCGCCACGTCGTCGGTCGATCTCGCGCCGGAGGCCCCCGACCGCCCGTGGCAGCCGCAAACGTCGGCCGCCGGCGACATCGTGCCGGCGCCGCCGCTTGCATCGGCGCAACGTGCGCCGCACGACTACACGCTGCCGGCCTCGCCCGCGCTCGCATCGGTGTCGCCGCCGGCCGCGCTCGATGCCGCGCATCCGTACACGCTGCCCGAGCTGATCGATCTCGCCGAATCGACGAACCCGCTGACCCGCATCGCGTGGAACGACGCGCGCAATGCGGCGCTCGCGGTCGGCATCGCGAAGGCCGCGTACCTGCCGAACCTGTCCGCGACCGCGATGGGCGCGTACCAGACGAGCCACGGCTCGACGTCGACGATCCTCGGCGACGCGTCGAGCAACACGACCGTGCACGGCACGATCTCGGCGCTGTCGCTGCAATGGCTGCTGTTCGATTTCGGCGGCCGCGCAGCGCGCGTCGAGGCGGCCGAGCAGGTGTCGGTCGCGTCGAACGTCGCGTTCACGGCCGTGCACCAGCAGGTGATCCACGACGTGACCGTCGCGTATTACCGTTACGAAGCCGCCCGCTCGCGCGCGGTCAGCGCGCAGCAGGGCCTGGCGAACGCGGACGCGATCCTCGCGGCGTCGCGCGCACGGCTCAGGCAAGGCGTCGGCACCGTCGTCGAACTCGCGCAGGCGACGCAGAATCGCGCGCAGGCGAACCTCGCGCGCGTGCAGGCGGACGGCGCGGAAAGCGACGGCTACCTCGCGCTGGTTTCCGCGCTCGGCATCTCGCCGCTGTCGAAACCGTCGATCGCCGCGCAGCCCAAGCGAGCGCTGCCGCCCGCGCTCGCGTCGTCGGTCGACGCGATCGTGTCGGACGCGATCGCGCGCCGCCCGGACCTGCAGGGCGCCTATGCGCTCGAGCAGGCCAACCGCGCGAAGATCAAGGCCGCTCAAGCCGCGTTCATGCCGAAGATCTTCCTGTCGGCGTCGACGTCCTACGCCAGCGGCGGCACGGCGATCACCGCGCTGCCCGCGATCGGCGACCAGGCCCCGACCGTGAACCTGAACGGCAGCCGCTACGGCGGCGGCGTGTTCCTCGGCGTGACGATTCCGCTGTACGACGGCGGCCTGCGCTCGGCGGTGCTGATGCAGGCGCGCAACGATGCGCAAAGCGCATCCGCGCGCCTCACGCGGACCAAGGAGGAAGCCGTCCGCCAGGTCGTCGCCGCGCAGAACGCGGTGCAGACGAGCCTCGCGTCGCACGACGCGGCGAAGGCGCTCGTCGATGCCGCGCAGACGAGCTACGACGCGGCGCTGGCCGCGTACCGCAACGGCGTCGGCTCGGTCACCGATGCGACGATCGCGCAAAGCCAGCTGCTCGCAGCCCGCAACGCGGAGGTCGACAGCTACGCCGGCGCGCTGTCGGCCGCCGCCGCGCTCGCGCTCGCGACGGGGACGATCGGCGCGTCGCAGTCACCGTCGCAGTGACGCACCGGCCGCTCGCGGCCGGCCGCCAGACGGGTTGACGCCTGCGCGGGCGGCCCACTAGAATGCCGCCCATTCTTCCTTCAGGAACCATCGTGGACAGTAGCAGCACTCCGTTGCGTGCGCCGCTTGCCGCCTGAACGCCTGTCCGCCGCAGTTCTCCTGCCGCGGCTCGCGTTCCGCGAGCCCGCACGCCACCCGTTTCACATTGAATGACGCATCCGCGCGGTACAGTACCGCGCGATGACGGCCATCGTGCCGCGTTCGGCTTCGCGCCGCCGCGACGCGGGTCGGCATGCGCACTTGGCACGGCAGGACCACCATGACTCTCGATTTCGCACTCCGTCTTTTCACTGCGTTCGCCTGCGGCGTCGCGATCGGCCTCGAACGCCAGATGCGGCAACGCACGGCGGGGCTGCGCACGATCACGCTCGTCGCGAGCGGCGCCTGCCTGTTCGTCACGCTCGGCGTGCTGACCGGCAACGGCGTGGCCGGCGTCACGCAGATCGCCGCTTACGTCGTGTCGGGCGTCGGCTTTCTCGGCGGCGGCGTGATCATGCGCGACAAGGGTTCGATCCAGGGCATCAACACAGCCGCGACGCTGTGGTGCTCGGCCGCCGTCGGCGTGCTGGCCGGCTCCGGCCACTACGTGCCGGCCCTGGCCGGCACGGGTGTCGTGCTGCTCACCAACACGGTGCTGCGCGGCGTCAGCCAGGCGATCAACGCGACCCCCGTGTCGAATGCCGACCTCGTGCGCGAATACCAGATCACCGTGATCTGCCTCGCCGCCGACGAAGTGCACATCCGCACGCTGCTGTCGAATGCGATGTATGCGAAACCGCTGTCGTTCCAGAGCCTGACGAGCGAGGACGTGCCCGAGCAGCCGGACCGATTGAAGGTGACCGCGACGCTGAAGCTGCATCCGAAGGATCAGCAGAAGCTCGAGCAGATCGCGAGCCGGATGAGCATGGAGAAGAGCATTTCCAGCGTGAGCTGGACCGCGAAGGAAGCGGAGCCGATGATGGAGTGAGCGCAAACGGCGGCCGGCTCGGCACGTCCGCTCCGCCGCCGGTGCCGCGTCAGGGCGTATCGATGAGCCCGGCCGAGATCGCCTTGACCACCGCCTGGACCTTGTTGGTCGCGGCGAGCTTCTCGAGGATGTTGTTCACGTGGAAGTTGACCGTGCGCTCCGAGATGCTGAGGATCTGGCCGATCTCGCACGCGGTCTTCCCTTCGGCCGTCCAGCACAGCACCTCGCGCTCGCGCGCGGTCAGCGTGACGCTCGCCTCAGGCGACAGCTTCGGCACCATGAAGCGGCTCATCAGCGAATGCGACAGGTTCGCGAGCCAGTTGGTCTGCAGCGTCAGCATGTTGATCTCGGCCGGCGTGAGCCGGTCCGCATGACGCGCGATGCTCAACAGCCCGAACGCGCCGCGCGCCGCCCAGCTCGACTGCGCGACGCCCACCGACAGCCCGTGGTCGCGCGCGTCCTGCCACAGCGGACACGGATCGATCCGGTCGACGTCCGGCCAGACGATCATGTTGGTGCTGAGCGCGCCGTCACGAACCGTCGAGTCGATCTCGATGTAGTTCTGCGCCTGGTAGTGGGCCATCCAGCCGTCCGGATAGGTATCGAAGATCGCGACGGCCGGCTTCGATACGGGCAACGGCACGCGAATGCCGTAACAGCAATATTCGAAGCCGAGGCGTTTAGAATAAGCGGCGATCCGCTGGAAGAGCTGCTGCTCGTCTTCCGCGGCGCTGAATTGTTGGTAGGCATCCTGCCAGCGCAGTTCCATTCATTCTCCGACAACGTTACGCTGTCATACCTGTCAGGTGCCAGCGCCGGTTCGGGGCTGATACATTCCGCGCATGACTTCACCTTTGTTGCACCCGGTCCGCGGCTCGTCTCCGGACGGCTACGTGCGCCTGTCCGAAAGCGCGCTGGCCGCGCTCGCGCTCGACCATGTCGCGAGCGGCCTCGATGCATCGCTGCTCGCGGAGCTGCGCGACAGCGCCGTCGACGCGCGCCTGGCCGGCTACACCGAATGGCACCGCCCGGCCAGTGCCGGCCTCGCGTACCTGACGGTCGGCTGGGACTGGTATCTCGAACGCGCGACGGGCACGTTCGTGATCGCGGGCGGCGACGTCCGCAGCAACATCATGGCCGTCGACGCCACCGGCGCCGACCTCGGCATGTTCCGCACCGCCGCCGTGCTCGCCGCGCGGCTCGCACACACCGACTGGCCGGCCGCGGTTGCGTCGGCATTGCTCGGCCGCAACGACGTCTATCATGCCGGTCCCGTGCTCCAGTGACAACCGGCCGCGCTTTCGTCTGACATTTCCGCAGGACTGGCGCTCTTTATAAGCAAAAGCCGCCGGTATTTCAATCCCGCCGATCAAGAAACCGTTACCACCGGTCGAATGGTGTCGGCGCGCCCCCACCCTGTAAGAGTTACCAGTTACCGCCTCCTCGGGACGCGCGATGTAATGCGGGCATACCAAAGTACCGATCCGAGGACACCATGCGGACCTTCGTTCACGATGAAGGGCGGTTACCACACGAACTTGCAGCGGATCTCGGGCGCTATCGGCGCCGTGTGTTCGTCGAACAGCTCGGTTGGGCGCTCCCGTCGGCGAACGAATGTTTCGAGCGCGACCAGTTCGATCGCGACGATACCGTCTACGTGTTCGCGAGAAATGCCGGCGGCGAAGTGTGCGGATGTGCGCGCCTGTTGCCGACCACCCGCCCGTATCTGCTGAAGTCGCTGTTCGCCGACCTGATCGCCGAAGACGTCGCACTGCCGCAATCGGCTGCCGTCTGGGAGCTGTCGCGGTTCGCGGCGACCGGCGACGACGAAGGCGGTCCGGGCAATGCCGAGTGGGCCGTCCGCCCGATGCTCGCCGCGGTCGTCGAATGCGCGGCGCAACTGGGCGCGCGGCAGTTGATCGGCGTGACGTTCGCGAGCATGGAGCGGCTGTTCCGCCGGATCGGCGTGCACGCGCACCGGGCAGGTCCCCCGAAACAGGTGGACGGTCGTCTGGTTGTCGCGTGCTGGATCGACATCGATCCGCAAACGTTTGCCGCACTAGGAATCGAGCCGGGACGGGCTGCCCGGCAAGCCATCGCCGCCTGAGCCGGAACGCGCGTAGTCCGGCCAGGCGGCATCGTAACGAAGGAGAACCACCGTGGACCAGTCTCAGGTCTTTCGCGCGATGATGCCCGGGTTGACGGGTGCCGGCGGCGCCCGCATCGCAGTCGCCTACCCGTCGTTTCCGCGGCCGCTGCCGCTCGTGCGGCTCGATCGCCGCGGGCTCGTGTTCCGGGCCGCCGGCGCCACGCCGCTCGTGTGCGGGCTGCCGCGCACGGCGACGCTGCTGGTAGCGGACGAGCCGCTCTGCTCGCTGCGCCTCGTGATCCGCGACGTCGCCGCGGTCGGCGACGGCCGGCGCGACCTGACGATGCAGCCGTCCGGTGCCGCCGGCGACGAACTGCTGTGGCACGCACTGCGCGACCGCAAACCGTACCGGCAGACCGGGCAGCCGCTTGCGCCCGTCGATGCGGCCATCGCGCCGAACGGCGAGCCGCAGGCCGCCGGCGGCGGCGCGCAGCGTCCGTCGCGTAGTGCGGCGTTCCGTCTGCGCTGCCATAGCGACGCGCTGTTCTTTGCCGACTGGCTCGAATATCACTTCGACGAGCTGCGCGCGCTGTCGCAGCGACACGGGCCGCAACTGCAGCTCAATCAGCTGCAACGGCAAGTCGCCGACGACGAGGTGGGCGTGCGCTTCGTCTACGACATCGACGGACACGCGACGCGGCATGCGCTGACCGACTGCGCGCGCGAGGCCTGCGCGTGGATCGAGACGGAAATGCGCAACAAGTACGCGGTGCCGCTTGCGCAGGAACGGTTCGGCACGTTTGCCGCGCATGCGCGGGCGGGCGGGATGTAAGAGCGGCGGCGGATACGCGGATACGCACCGACGGTGCGTCGGCGGTTCGGCAGGACACGGTGGAACGCCCGCGACTGCTGGATGACGTGCAGCACCACCCTGGTCAGGAAAGCCCGCGGCGCTGCGTTGCACAATTACAACTAGGGCTTGCCATCCCTCGGGTTTTCCCTTAAAGTTACATCCGTCTCCTCCATGTCTCCAAACATGGATTCAGCCCGCTCCAGTAGCGGGCTTTTTCTTGCCTGCGATAATTTATCGAGGACATATCAAGGCCCCCTGCGAGCCACCGCAGCGCGCCCGGGCCTGCCCGTCGGCTTATCATCGCCGAATCGCTCACCCATAGCCGACATCGTCATGCATGCCCACCTGCGCATCGCCCGCCCCGTCGCCGACCTCGCCAGAACCGAGCACATGTACTGCGACGCATTCGAGCTAGCAGTGCTCGCGCGCTTCGACGATCACGACGGCTTCTCCGGCGTGATGCTCGGACGCGAAGGACTCGACTACCACTTTGAATTCACGCACTGTCCGGCGCATCCGGTCGCCCCGTCGCCGACACCCGAAGACCTGATCGTCTTCTATCTTCCCGACCGCCCGGCATGGGAAGCCGCGTGCGCACGCGCAGTCGCGCACGGCTTCATGCGGGTGACATCGTTCAATCCATATTGGGATGCGTCCGGACAGACGTTCGAGGACGCCGACGGCTACCGGATCGTGCTGCAGAACGCGAGGTGGCGTTAATGGGCAAGCGTGCCAGGGCGCGTTAAGCGCTGACGTAGTCATCCGGACGAACGGATGTTGCGTGCGCGACAAACACCACATGCGGTCGCAGCGCATGCCCCGGCGGCAACGCAGGATGATCGAAATCGCGCATCGGTTGCCGCGCCATCCCGAGTTGCCGTGCAACACGCTGCGATCGCTGGTTGGCAGCAGCCGTCCACGCAAAGATCTCGCCGAGCCCCACCCGGCCGAACCCATCGACCAATACCGCAGCGGCCGCTTCCGCGACATGGCCATGCCCCCACGATGCGCGGGCCTGGCGCCATATGATCTCGACACACGGCGCCATCGGATGCTCGTCACGAACTTCACGCGACAACCCGCAGAGCCCGATCAGCGCGCCATCCGCACGACGCTCGATCGCCCACACACCGAAACCGTGCGCGTCGAAATGCGCTTCGAAGCGTGCGATGGCGGCCTCCGCCTCATCGAAGGACATCGGGCCACGCGCCAGCCACGCGGTCACATCGGGATCGGCGTGCATCGCAGCCAGCGCACCGGCATCGCCCGGTCGCCAGCGACGCAACGTCAAACGTTCGGTCTCGATCTTCAATGGCGGATCAACCGTGATCGGAATGTGCAGAAGGCATGGGGTGCGTCAGGCCGCACGCACACGGTTCTCGTAACGCAGGAGCGAGCTCGAAGGCGAAGCGGTGGGACGAAGCAATCGCGCTCGTCACCTGCGCCGGCAACGAGCGGCGACGGTCACGAGAACCAGCGACGGGAATTGAATACAGCGGGACGCATCGTCCCGCCCGGCGTTCACAGAATGAGCGCGACGCCCGATCAGGCGTCCACGCGTCGAACGCGATTACTCGTTCTCTTCGAAGTAGTGAAGAAGCCTTTCCTGACAATCCTCCGTCGCCAAACCTACGCTGAAACCTACGCCAGATCACATAGGAACTCTTCGGAAAATTGACGTTGCTTTTCGGCAACAGAAGGAGCGAAGGTGCAGGCAGGTTACCCCTGCCTGAACGGTCATGATTCATTTAACTTCAAATCGCGCCCGCGCTACGAGCCAATGCCCGAAAGACTTTCCGTTCCGCCCCCCTTAAAACGAAACTC
This sequence comes from Burkholderia sp. BCC1993, assembly GCF_905339865.1. Lineage (NCBI taxonomy): Bacteria > Pseudomonadati > Pseudomonadota > Betaproteobacteria > Burkholderiales > Burkholderiaceae > Burkholderia > Burkholderia sp. BCC1993. The sequence goes on from NZ_CAJPGZ010000015.1 coordinate 170,161, forward strand.
GCGTCAGCTCGCCCGGACACTAAATAGACACTAAAAAGCGGGAGCAACGAAGCCGCACCTAGATGTCGACAGGTTCCCATGCAGAATCCGGCACGCTCGCCACCTCAATGCCATCCCCAACCACACTGCCTGCCGCCGGCCCCACTAACCGGCAACGGCACCCTCAACATGGACCCGCTGACGAGGAGTGAGGCGATCCCGCGAGGCAGCCATGCTGAGTATCGGCTGACCTCGGATCACCCGGCTTTGTCTGCCGCCCCATCTCCTTTGGCCTCGTCTTCGAAATTCGACGTCTCCCGCAGCTTGTCCAGCACTTCCCGATAGCTATCATGCAGTTCCGGCCAGTCCACACCAGGCTCCAGTGCCGCTGGGTCAAGCCGACCAGAAGTCAACTGCAAGACGCACGGCGGGATGGCGGTGTCCGACTTTAGCCAACCATCCGGTACATGCGAACTCCTCCCCTTGCCGGGATTGATGACACGCAAACATACTGGCTCCAAAATCCGGACCCATGCCCCGGTGATCAGGGCATGTATCAGCCAGCTTTTCGGCTAGGTCGAGATCGAAGTTTGGAATATCTGCCGCCCCCGCGGCACGACGCCACGGACACGATGCACAAGGTTTGCCTGGTGTTTTCATAATTCAAATCTTGCTCTTTCCCCCAGCGGGCACTGACTCCGGAAATCCAACCTCTTGCACCCAGAAATGCCGGCGGGGCCATACCGCGACACCGTTACGCTCTCGGACCACACGGAAGACAGCGTGAGCGAGTCTATGTACACGACCATAAGCGCACATCTGCATCGGCAGTAGGCTTGCCTCACTCGACACACGGCCCCTTCGAAGCCGCGTCTTGCCACGCGGCTTCCACGGCCCAATCCCCAGCGCAGGCATGGCCAAGTATTGTTCCAGTGGCTTCGTCATAAACGATCGCACCATCGACGACGTACGCCGACGCCGCGCGTGGGCACTTCACCCGAACCAATTCGCGAGCCTGCGCTTCCGCCTCGTGGCCCGGTCGGCTACGGTCGTTCGACATGTCTTTTCCTAGTTTCGCGCACGCGAAAATCACCGTCCGCCCTCCTATCGCACCGTGCCGTTCTTGCAGTGTCCACACCACATGCCTTTGCTCGCATTGCACAATGCAGGGCAGCCGCAATACGGGCAACGGATGGAGATTGCTCCTAGATACATCGCATTTCCTCGCTCAAAACCGGATCGTGTCAACCGGTACGTCAATCCCGTGGTGCATCAGGACTGCTTCACGGAAGGCACGCCATTCCTCCGCGCCAGCCGCCTCGTGTGTGCAATGCAGGCACTGGTCCGCGCCGGCCAACTTCTCGGTTACGGTCCGATGTACGTCTACGCCAAAACGCTTGCTGAATCGCCCGACACATGATCCATCGTGCCCCGTCACCCAGACGGTATCGCCGGCCGTCGAGACGTCGATGCTGTAAAGCTGTTCCATCATTTCCGTTTCCTTAGGCCAGTTCGTACTTGTCGGGCAGTTCGAGTTTTCGCATCTCTTTGCGACGTCGCTCTTGTCGCGACTCCTCGGTCGGAATGATGTCGCGCTTTGCTGCCAGCGTCGCGTCGTAGCGTTCGATTTCCGCCACGAGCGTCAGGAGTTCTTGAAGTTCCGATTGGCTCTTGTGAACATATCATTTCCTTTTTCAGTGGATCGGCCGGCGCCACGATTACTTGATCAACTGCATCCCTGCGACCTTGGCGGCCGTCACGTCGAAAGTAGCTGTGTACTCGCACTCCGCTACATGCCCAGAACGCTCGATCAGGCAGTCAGCGAAATCCGCTTTTGCGGATGTCGCGAAAACGCGAAGTGCCTTTCGTACCATGTCAGCATTTTCGATAATCAGTTCTTTAGTGCCGATCATCGAGTCGATGATGTCCTTCATCTGCTCTCGTTCGACGCTGTAGCAGCGCCCGAGTACCCACACGACCTCGACCAATGCGACCTGCGAAACGTACCCCGGCCTCTCGGCCGACAGGGACTCCATCAGTAGCGTCGCCTTCTTCGACTGAACCTCGTCGTCTTGGGCGAAGTAGCGGACAAGCACGTTTGTATCCAGTCCGATCATCGCGCTGACGCCCCCTGCTCGGCGATGGCCCGATTCATGTCGTCAATCGACACCGGTTTCGCAGGCTTCTTCACAACGCCCTTGAGCGCCACGAGCGAGCGCGTTGCCGGATAGACCTCATACCGGCCTGTCGCCTCGTTGAAGCTGAATTCGATCCGGTCACCGGCCTCCAAGCCAAGTTGATTTCTCACGTCTACCGGGATTGTGACCTGACCCTTTGAAGTGATAGTTGCCGTAGTCATAACGATACCCCCTTATTCCTTACTTTATGGTAAGGTGAATCGAAAAGCAAGGGGAACCACGGACGCATCGCACCGCCACGAGAACATCGAGTTCCAACGACGCAATCCCGAGCAAATTGTCCGGACTATCCGCCGAATACATCCCACTCGATCGTCAATCCGTCTGTCGGTCTCCTATGGAGACGGGGTTCACCCGATCGAATTTCGACGGCATCTCGCCAGGCTGGCCAGTGAGCCGGGGGTATCGGTGGCGCGCCTGGCGATGGAGCATGGGGTGAATCCGAACCTGGTGTTCAAATGGCGTCGAGCGTTGCATGCCAACGAATACGATCCGGTGGATTTGCTGCCCGTAACGGTGGAAGCACCGGCGCAAGAGATGGAGCCGCCGACCCCGGCCTCAGTTGTCAGTGCCGGTCCAGCGGGCGCCATCGAGACCAGCGTAGGCAACACCCGCGTGCGCATCGAAGGCTCGCCCCATGAAGCTACGCTGTTGCTGGTGCTCCGCATGTTGTGCGGCGCGTCGGGACCGACAGCATGATCGGGCTTTATCTGCTGCTGGAGCCCGCCATCAAGGAGAGCGCCGATTTCGAGAAAGTCGTCAATCGCCTTCTCGGTCTCACATGGCGTTGCCTCCGCGGCGACGAGCGTGTCAATCTCGGCGTGCCCCGACATTGGGGTCCTCGGCATCAAGCCAGGTCAGCGGTACAAGCTTTTCGCCGTAGCGCCACTCGCGCACAAAGTGGACACCATCTCGCCCCTCCCAGAATTGGTGCCCCGCGTGGTCGAGCACAATGATCTGCAGGTGCTCCCTGAACCTAGACGCAGCCAACCCAAAAATAGCGAAAAATCGCTTTACAGCGTCCGAATCCTCGTCCGGCACCTGATAGTCCTCTTCGATACTGTTATCCGAGAGACGTCGGGGGAAGTACACCTGGCTCGGTTGGTCGAAGACGAGCAAGCCTGGAACAGGTGAATGCTCTTCTCGAGCGAACAGCCAGTGGAGTGCCAAGAGCGCCGACACGTGGTAAGTTAGCCAATTTGCACCACTTCCGAGCTGCCAAAGATAGTCAAAACCACCATTCTCGTTGCTGACTTTGACCGTCAACTCCTTGATGTCGAGGAACAGTTCCGCGGACTCGTCTTCTGCGTCGAGTCGACGCGCAAGCCCTCCCATCGACCGCTTGAGACGCAACTGAATTTTCGCGAGTCGTTCCTCGTAGGAATGGCCCGCCAATTCTCCTTCCAAGACTCCGATGCGGGCCAAAATCCGGTCGAGCTCTTCGCGCGAAGCGTTGTTTTCCTTACCCTTGTAGACCACGAGTGCTTGTTCGAGCGCTCCGATGAATCGGGCCGCCTGCGTAGCCAACAGCTTCTGCTGTCTCGCATGCCGATTCCGGGCCTCAATGCCTTTCCTCTTCGCCGCGACAGCGCCGAGCTCGTCGACTAGCTTCCGCAAATCCTCATCCAACTTGACCCAATCTCGGTCGTACACTGAGGGAGCTCGAGAAACCCGTCGCGCATCTGACTCAACGACCACCAGTGCATCGACGAGCGTGTCGACTTTTTCAGCATGGCTATCGAGTGATTGACTGCACACCGGACAGGTCGCATCGACAGTGTTCGTGATATGCGAGTGAAGCCACCTCGAAAGACCAAGACGCTCCTGTCGTTTCTCAAGAGACAGTTCGAATTGATTGACCGTCGCACGAAGGTCAGAAAGTCGGCTCATACGGTGCCGAATCTCAGCCACCTGAGCAGCCAGCGTCGCCTCCCGTTCCGTAAGCTGGCCATACTCGTCTGCAGCGTCCGATATGACGTCAGCTCGAAGAACCGGGGTCGGCAAATTTGCGGAGGTCACCTTCGAAAGCGCAGTCAAAATCCTCGACTCGCTCGCCCCCTTCAACGAGTCTCTGGGCAGCAACCCAAGTTCGTAGGCCTCCGAGACCCAGTTCAACAGGTTGGCACGCCACGTTTCTGATGCCTTGGCATATGCCTGCAGCTCTCGTTCCTGCACGCGAGCGGCGCGCTTCAGGTTCTCGAGCTCAAATTGCTTCTCAAGAATTTCCGGCGTTGTGACGCCGAGGACATACGGGAATATCGCGCGCAACTTCTCACGGTACTCGGTGAGGTCTGCACGGTAGAACAGAACATCGGGATTGGCCACCAGATTCTGCGGCTGAAAGCAGAATGCCATCAGGTCGCGGAAGCTCGGCCGCGCGTTGTAGCTATTCGACGTCTTCTGCGCGTCGGTACCCAAGCGAGTCAGCTGAGCCAGCCGGTCCATCATCAACTTGACCTGGTCAACGTTCGTGTTGGCAGTCGGAACCTTCAGTGGAGTCTCGCCCTCCACAACTTCCCGCACGTACATCTCCGTCGAGCTCGGCTTCGCCCCCGGTTCAGGTCGGGCAAGAAGCTTCAAACCCTCTTCCGTATCCACGACGATGCCGAACCACGCGACGGACTTTCGAATGACGCCTACAGGGATTGCGCACCGCTCGGAGGCCAGGCAGTAGTCGATGATAGGGATAATGGACGACTTCCCGGTCTTCGAAGCGCCGGTGATGATGTTCGCTTTGTTCCGCTCGAAGGGCACAACTTGAGGAGCGAGGCCAGCCTTCCGCGGCCACAAAATGAGCTCAATGATTTGCAGCTTCAATTCACAGCTCCAGATGAAAGATGAAACAGAATTCCCGCAGTGACACTTCAGCAGCCCAACGCCCCAGCTTCTCTGCTGACTTCACAAACGCCTTCGGCATGCTCTCGCCAAGTTCTGGCGGCGTAGTTTCCTGAGTACGATAGGTAGCCTCGTCCAGTTGGATAGAGACTAAGCCAGCGCGCAACGCTATCGCGAGACTCTCACTCGACAAACTACGCATGGAAAGCGCGTTCATTTGCGTCATCGCCGCGATCGATTCATCTTTCGATAGCTTCTCTTCAATCTTCCTGAGCCCCTTCTTAGTCTTCGAAACGACATCGAGTACTGCCTTGTTGTAAAGCAAAGGAATTGTGACGAATGCGTACGGCAGAGGAACTGCGACACCCGCCTTCGATTCATATGCACGTCCGAACATCCAAATCAGTGCGGCACCCAGTCCCGGATTTTGGACCTGCCACATCTCCTTGGTAAGCATACGAGGTCCTATTTGGTTCGGTTGGGCAGGAGAGTTCGCCAATCGGGATGCCAGCCGATTTTGGTCTCGTCCGCTATCGCATGAAAGCTTCCCCGCGAGAAATAACCCGGCACGGGGACAGCGCGGATAGCAGTATCTTTTTTCAAGCAATGGAAAAGAAGGCTCACCCCTCGCTCGATCGGCGTTTTCTCTGCCTCGCGCATCTCGACCTCCATGGAACTATCATTCCAGTGTTCCACGAGAACGTCGATGTAGGTGCTGAGATTTTCCGCATTCAGATGCCCACGGTCAGCCCATTCAGTCCGTGCCGCGGATGCGCGCAGATAGTCGCTGACGCAACGCTCGATATGCTCTTGCTTCATCTGCAGGAGGTCGAGCTGCCGGACGTACATCCGGCTGGCGAGATGGTCGTCAACCTCTGTTCTCGATGGTATTGACGTGTGTTCGGGAAACGCCTTCAGAGTCCCTAGGGTCCGCTCTTGCACCGCAAGGCGATACTCTCTGAACTCGTTGTAGGAAATGCCGACGACCCCACGGTCTTCAATTTGCTTCATCACCCGTGCCTTCACCCAGCCAAGAAGAGACTCGGTGACCGTGTCCAGATGCTCATCGGGAACACTCCGTGAAATCTCGACTTTCACTTCTTCAATCGGCGACGCGATGCCAATGTCGAGAGAAAAATCCACGACGATTGAGGCTATGAATTCGTCAGTACGAGCGAACAACCTGTTGAGTTGCTTGACAACTGCTGCCGCACTCTCCTGATCACCCCCTTCGCTCGCTTCTGATGAAGATGCTCCAGCCGACTTCGTTACTTTCGCTGCGGCCACCTTTTCGCTTTTCTTGCCGCCGCCCTTGGCGGCCTTCTTCGCGTCGCCTTTGACAAGGTCCGCAGCAAAGTGCTTACGGAGATCGGCGACAAGCTGGACAGCGTCGGCCGCATTTGCACAGCGGTGCAACCTATCGGCTATCGCACCGCGATGCTGCTGAACCACATACAACACATAGATTGACCCGGCGGGAAGGATTCCATCCGCCCGCGCATCGGCCCAGTTCGCCAGCGTTTTCCAAAGCCCAACCGCTCTATCCGCGATTGGATTGTGTGAGAGCCCGCTCTTCGCTTCCTCCGATAAAACGCCATCGGTAGTCTGCACCGACACGTCACCTAGGTGCTCAAGTGCGACAACGTCGCCGGCCTGAGCTCGCAATAGATGCCAGAGGACTCGGACCTCCTGGACAAAGAAACCATACGCCTGACCAGGGACCGACGTCCTGACGCTAACCTGTTTTTTTTCTGCAACCTTTTCTTCGATAGACATGGCGGCATTTTCACGATGACATCATTTTCTACTATGAAACCGGAGCTCCCCTTCTTTATCAGCGCGCAGATCCCTCGTGCACCGATCCAGGAACGCTAACGACGATCTTGGTCTGCAACCGGGGCAAGTGATTAACGACGGCGCGAGGTTTCCTCAAGCTCTAACGAATTCTCGCAACAGCGCGCGCGAAGGCAGGACGCGCTTCGCTCAGCCGAGCGAAGAAACTCACCCGACACATCGGGGCAGCGCGTACTGCCGATAAAGTCTACTTGAACGCCCGGAACACGCTTTGCGCGGGCATTTTTTGGTCACCGCCGACCAACATCCAGCCCAGTTGCCAGTCGACACTGGTCAATCGCTCCTACTTGAAGCCGATTGCATATCTGCTAGCGCACGAAGAGGCCGACGCTCCAGATTGAAGGTGTCGACATACTGAGCATCAGGTCGCCAGTCAGAGCCCAGCAACCTCCTGGTAACGTCGTCCGTTACCCGCCAGAGCGGGTGAACTACCACAACGTGGCCACTAATCGCCCCATCCACTGTCGTGATCGTAAGCGATGGCAATCCTGATGCGCTGAGACGTTCGTATGAGAGCGTGGCGCGCCGCATTTCCGCAACCTCTCTGGTCAACTCATGAGCTCTTTCCATCCAGCCACTTACCTCCGGCAGAACCAGGTCTCTGTCGTCAAGCCCACAGCTGTATATGGGCGACGCCATGGCACGCAGATAGGACAAGCCGAGCCGCCAGTCCAGCAGCCCATGGTACCGGCGGTTGCTATACCGCTGAATGCAACGATAGCAGGATGTCTGGCACTGGCGCGCATGATCGCCATCCAGATCAGTGCCGAGAAAGTCCTGGAGTGGCCACGTCTGCGTATCGCGAAGGATGGAATGAATAATCTCGATGATGCGAGGGGATCCAGATGCCTTCTCTACCTCGCCGAGCCTTCTGCAGAGGCCGGATCCATTAATCAGCGCGTCGGCAATCTGAAGCATTGGCTTGCCCGCCCTCAGTCTCGGCTCCAGAGCCTCGAACTCGTCCGGTGAAACGTCCAGTTCAAGGGCAGCCTTATGGACGAGAATCTGAGTGGCGCTTATCGCAGCCGCGCGCGTAGGCAGATGTAAATACTGACCGCGACGTGCAACGCTACGCAGGGAAAGACGGGAGTCAAATTCATCAAGCTGAAGATAAAGCGCCTCGGTCTTCTTGCGAGCAATCAATCCAAAGTGATGACGGCCGCCCTGTGGGGTCCAGCGCGAACCGCGCTGGTTCTCGCGCATTGACGCATCGATCGCCTGTGGTCCGTCAATCCTGGCAGGCCGCGCCGTCAGGGGAACAGGCACCGCGCGCTCTTCCACCAGGTCGACCGTGAATCGTTCGCCTTCTCCGTCGTCGCCCGATACCCCGTCGTTGAGTTGCATGATGGTAACATCAGCCCCGCGTCGGACGACAATGTGCCCGCAGGTCAGACCTTCGCCTTCCCGCAACACCGTAGCGACCGTTCTTGTTGCCATTCGGCCGCTCTCGTCGGAATCGCTTTTCGGATGAAAATCCGTGCGGAACGCGGTCGGCGTGACGTATCGCTTGAACGCTTCCGCGTCGATGGTCCCGTGACAATCGTCACAGGTCAGTGAATCGACGGGTTCCTGTTCTTCGTGTCTTGCCGACCCGCAGTGGCGACAAAGCGCAACGTAAGTCGTCGACTCGATCCACTCGGACACGGTGCGCAACTCGACCTCCTGCCCTTGCCGACGAGGCTCGGCAAGGTCTCCGGTAAATCCGATGACTTTATGTTTCTGCTTGTCCTTAACAAGGACCGCTCCCGGAGCGAACTCAAACACTGCAAGGTCAAGGTCGCGATCCATCGTTGACCATTGATAGTCTGTGGACGGCTTGTCCTCTTCTGCCCTCAACCCCAGATACAGTTCTCGAACTCGCGTGGGCATCCCGTACATGGGAAGGACCCCTGCTTCAGCCAGGAAGCGCGCCAACCCGATACTGACCTGTGGTGCCTGGGTGCGCAGCTGGTTGATCTCGCCAACCAGATTTTCGACAGTCGCTTCACTGAGCAAGCGCTGTCGCTGGTCAAGGCTGAACGTCGCGGCGTTGACAAAGTTGTCGCGAACCTCACTCGATCGTTGTAGCGCCGCCCGTAGACGTTCTGGCCAGTTCGCTTCAACGTCATCATAGTAGTCCCTCGTCGTCACATATTCGCCATGCACATCGGGGGGAACGAGACGGTCGCCAGGGTACTCCCAGCCGCGGGCCGCGCATTCCCGCCTGAGCAGAGCGAACGCTTCTCTCAGCCATGCTTTCTTGAGCAGTCTGAGAGGAACCGGATCGTGGCTGATGGCCAGAAACGGCGGTGGAGGGGGGTCTCCCGTAATCGCTTTGGGGTGCGCAAAATAATATGCGTCGTGGCTACGGCCACGACAAAACGTCACAACGAACGAAAAGGCCTGCCCTCGCCGACCGGCGCGCCCGACACGCTGCTGGTAGTTGAATCGTTGGGGAGGCATGTTTGCCTGATACACACTTTGCAAGGCGCCAATGTCAATCCCAACTTCCATCGTTGTCGTAACTGACAGCATGTCAATCTCTGAAGCGAGCTTCTGAATATCGCCTTCCCCATCGACAAAGATCCCCTTGAAGCGCCGCAACCTTTCAGGGAAATCGTCCGTTTGTCCTGTGAGCTCTTCAACACGGAGCCTGAACCGGTTGACTCCCTGCTGTTCGCCGCGCAAGATCCGCAAACCGAGAAAATTCTCCTGCCACAAACTGCTGACCACACCGGTTGGCACCGCGTCGAAGGGCAACCCACATCTCGTGCAAAGATTGAATCCCGGATGAAGATGTACCCGCTTGCAGTTGGTGCAGCGCCAATAGGAATCCGTTTCCTTCGCCAACCTGAGATACAGATTGCCAATCTCGAACATGCCGCTCTTGTGTCCCCGGCCGGCAAACCTGTCAAGAACGCCAGTCAAACCGTCAATGTAGTTGGCTTCGCCAAAAATGCGCTGCGCGAAACGCACAGTTCGCCGATTTTTGACGTCATGACCTGTGACCCATTCAGTCATCCGGCCCTCGTCTGCGTAGCGATTGTTCCGCACTCTGGTTGCGCTCGCAAAAATACGAAGCCACGCGTCCAGCCTGTCGTCCTCGGGCCCCGTTCTATCAGACGTCGACGGGTATGCAAGTCCCGTTTCCTCTAGAGCAAAAAAGGTGTTTGCGAAAATGACGTCGTCGATGAGCTCATACTGCTTGTCGAGAATGCGCGCATTGAGTTCGTCCTTCGCCGCCTGGGGGAGTGACGGGCGATAGCGCACCTTGCCGGATTCGACTTCGAAGAGTCGATGCCAGGGCTCCCCCTTGAAAGCCATGCGGCCAGCCTCATCGAAAGGATGTATACCCATTCGCACCAGCTCGCTGACAATGGCGCCCGTGGAACCGTCCGCGCCAACGTACTGAAGCAGCTGGTCCAGTTTCACGTATCTGCCGCCATCGACCGGTTTGGCTTTGCCTTGCATGGCGGCGAACTGCGTCAGCAGCCGGTTGCGCCTGGCGGCGTTTTCTTCGTTGTCGGGAATCTGACTCAAACGGGTAAAGAATTCGTCCTGCGTCATCCATTCGTCAGACGCAGTCCGGGCCGCTTGTCGGGCCGCTGTCACGAGTACTTCCCGACGCAGGTCGCGCAGATGCAGCCGCTCAATCTCAAGCGCCTGATTGGCCGCGTCCTGCCGACTGTCTGAAAATACGATGCCTTTAGGCTCCGCACCGATGGCATGCAGTAACTCGAAGAGTTCCGTCGCAACGAGCTGGGACGCCTTGGTAACGCCGGTGCGGAACGCGCGGATGGGAGACCGGGAGCGATTTGTCGGTGGGCGGTTCGAATAATCGGTTCCGCATTTTGGACAGCAGAACGGTTGCGCCGACGGGCGCCCGGTGATCTTTCCCTTGGGCCCCGTGACGGCGGCTTCCCGTTGGAAATACAGATACCCTCCAACCTTTCCGTCGGGAACATCATCACAAACGCGGACCACGCCGGTATCGACATCAAGATACGCGGCATCCCATTGATCATAGTCACGTTCGGGAAGCGAGCATTCCTCACGTCGAGGCCAGAAGACAGCGAATTCTTCGAGCGCCATCGAATCGTAGTACTCCGCGCTGGCGCGTTCAGGGAGATTGTCCAGATCGGCGGACGAAGGAAGGAGTTCCGTTGCGGTGCTTGCGCCAATCTTCTGCCCGCGCTGCCCCCCGACGAAAAGGTCCCCGCACGCTTCACAATACAGGAGTTCGAACAACCGCGCGCCACGCCGCTCCCCTGCGGCTGGCCTAGCGTGCGAGATCCCTCGTTCGACTGTCAGCCCCGTAAACGTGAGTGACCCGTCGATCAGTCTGGGCGCCCCGAAAAGTCCCTCAATGTTGCGCACAAAGGTATGCACGCGAAACGACGGCGTCTCTGCGCCAACTTTGACGTCCCATTGCCGGCTTTCGGGAAGTGCGCGGGCGAGCATCAGCCCGCGCAACGCAAGGTCACTGTCACCCGCTGTCGACGTAAAGATCCGAGCCGAGATCTCGGAGGCCACCGTTGCCCTAACCCCTTCAGGGCCAGTGCAGCCGTGCGCCAGCAGCGCAGCCGCAGCCTGTGCGACATGCTGTATGAGGTCTTCGTCTGTCGCCTGACGTGCAACCGATAACTCGGTCGCCACCTCCGACAGCCCTGCGAGAATCCGCTCTGGTTTCGCGATGCGAGCAACGAACCCCTCGCCATCTTCGAGCGCGCATCGCATGAGTTTTTTGAACGGTTCCGGAGAAACCGGCCCCGCTCTCCAGACGGGCATGAAGGGCTCGCCTCTGACAACGCAGTCGCGCCAGAATCCGGTGTCCGTCGTGCCGGCATCATGTTTGCCCGCACTCGTACCGAAGGGCGCAAAGAGGTCCCGCAGATAAGCCATCGAGTGCTCGCCTTGCACGCCGTCCATGGGCAGCGACGCAGACGATGCGAGGATCCGCAGTTTATGGCGCAGGCCAGGCTGATCGAGCCCGAGCCGCTGTATCAAGGTCTTGATGAGAAAAGCGACTTCGGTTCCGGACGAGCCCCGGACCAGATGCAATTCGTCAAAAATCAGGTAGAAGTAGGCGTCCTCACACGTGCGTAGCCAGTCCTTCGTCTTTTCGAAGATGGGATCTTCTACTTCACGTGACAACATCGCGCCGAGCATTGACGCATTCGTTACCAGAATATCGGGAGGCGTTCGCTGCATGTCCCAGCGGGACGACATTTCGCCGCCATCGACTGAGGGGAATATATAGCGGGTTTCGTCTGACTCATCATCCCCTGAGGTCCCGGCGTGCTCCCTCGCGATGCGATCGTGTTCCCGCGCAGCCTGCTGGTTTTTTTCGATCCGTCTCATTGCAGAGCGCAATTCGCGCAGCCGCTTCGCCCGACGCTCCTTTTCCTGCTGGTCCCCTGCCAGCCGCGGATGTGACTCGTACCCCGTGACGGGCGTGGCGCTCGTGTACTGCCCGAAGAAGATCCGGTTTCCCGCGAAGCGCTCGTCCATCACGTCGTGAGCTTCGGGAGAGTCAAGTGTTCTGCGCAGACGAACCATCTGATCCTCTACCAGAGCATTCATCGGGTAGAGAACCAATGCGCGCATCGCGGGTGGACGGTTTTCGCCCGTGCGGCGCGCCTGCCATTTTCCAGCTCTCTCGATCCACCAGTGCGTCTGCAGATAACTGCTTGCGGGCGCTTTCCACTTCACTGCTTCGTCCGCCAGAGCGGCGAGCAGAGGGAGCATGAAACTCTCGGTTTTGCCTGAACCGGTTCCTGATGTGACAATGCCGGGTTTGCCCGGGCGGATCCCCCTGCCCAACATCGCTACCTGATGTGTATACGGAGCGTAGGATGACTTTCTTCGTACGTCCCCTTCCACCGACTCTCCCTTGAACAGACCGCTCAAGGCAAGCTCAGCGAAAGCGATTTTTCCCTGTGCCGACAACGCACCCAATTCATCACCATCTTCGACCGCCAGTTGCTCAAGCCTCTTCGGGTTGGACTTATAGCGGAAGACGGGCTCGATCAGCGGCTCGGTTGCAAAAACATTCACCGTCTGCAACAGTCGTCGTCGTGCTTCAGCGACCTCCGGATCGGTAATTCGGAAGCTGGTCTCCACGTACGACACAAAAAAGTCCTTGATGCGATTGAAGCCGCCGATAGGATCAAGCATTGTCAGCCCCCAGAATTCACGATATTTATTGTTTAAGAGTTTGAGAAGCGTTCAGCCAAACCCGCTACGCAGGGATGTTCGCTGTCGCCGCAAATGGCGATAGCTTCTGCCGCCGCGCGGGTAGCGCTTATGGCGCGCATCACATCGAGTTTTCCGACGAAGCTGCTCGCAACACGCGCGCCCTGCGTGAGATCGGCCGCACGCTCATCCGGAGCGAATTGCATCGTCGCGCTGCCCGGTATGGCGAGAACTGCGATCGCCGATGCGCCTTGAACCAGCGCAGAGCTGATGTCCAACATGACTGCGCTGTTCCTGATGGAATCCGCCTCCTCAACGTCCGTCTCTCCGACCGTTGCACAGACAAACATCCGTCGCGGGAATACCCCTCGACGCATCCGGTCTTTCAGTGCGGGGTACCAGAAACGGGCACCGGATCGCTCTGCGCCTTCGATCACCGTCAACATCGACAAATTGCCTACCCGCGTAAGATCAAATGCCTGCGCCAAGGGCGTTGGCGCAGCGGTTCCGGACCGGGACCAGAGGTCCTCATAGGTAATGAGCGTGGGGTCGGCGAAGACACGCGCCGATTCCCCTCCCGAGAGAAACGCTTCGGCGACCATCAGGAACGCATCGCACCCCTGCCCGGTCAGCACGGGTACTTCGCCAGCAAGACACAGGGCCACGAACTGCAGCATGAGCGTCTTGCCGCTTTCGGTGAGTAACGAACAGTTTGCGACCGAGCTGCACAGGTCGGAGGGCCGCCCCTCGCGCGCGTCGGGCGCGCGCAGGAGCGGCGGATTCTGGCTCCGGTCTGTCGAGGGCGATTTTCCCAGCGCGGCGCCCGCGAGCAACAGTCGGTCGACATTGGCCTTTGCCTCGTCCCCGTCAACCCTCAGCTGAGCGAATCGGGTGCGAAGATCCGCTGTCGAGGCATTCAGGTCGCGCACTTCGTTATTCAGTCTGGCTCGGGCGTATTCCAGGTCTTGTACTTCCTCTTCGAGTCGAGCCCGGCGTGCGGAGAATTCATCACGCAACTCCTGCTCTCTGGCAGCGCGTTTGCCTGCCATTTCGACTGTGAGCGCTTCCGCTGCCCGGTGCGCCTCTGCTTCGATGGACGCGCGTCTACCGGCTTCCCACTCTTTTAATGTCTCGTCAAGTGCGTTCAGCCGCTCTTCGCGCTGCTGGTCGACGGAGCTGACAAGTTCCGACTCGATCTGCGCCCTGATCTCCCGCCGCTCGCTTTCTGCAATTGAGGCAGCCTCCGTCTCCAGCAGGGTCACGAAACGCGGAAGGGATAGAAAAACCTTTGTGAAGGTGCGAAACAGTTCACGATCGTCCGACAGACGATCCGCCAGTTCGCCACTGCGCAACCCGTCGAACGCGGCTGCGGTGTCCGCAGTTTCGAACGTCAGTGAACCGCCCGTTGCGTCTGCATGGTCCCGAAGCCAGTCGATGACGACATCGGTGCGGTTGTCTGCCTGTCGCATCAGCGCGCGCGCCCAACGGTTAAGGAACGCCTCGTCCGTGGACCAGTCGGCTGTCTGGTTGGGGGGCGTGTCGGGCGGAAGGTCATAAAGCGTCGCGCCCAGTGGATCCAGAACGGGCATGACAGCGTCCGGATCGAAAGCGTAGACCGCGACCCTCTGATTACGACTCGCAAAGAGCCTGCCACCGTTCCAGCGCGTCAGTTCAATCCTCGCGACTTCAGTCTGTGATATCTGCACATACCAGGTGCCGGGCGATCCGCTTGAGGCAAGGCCCTCCACAGTCAGCTTCCGGCGCAGATCATCCAGACTTTTCGAGGGCACTTCCGTGAAATGATGCAACGGACGATGCTTCGACGCCTGCCACTGGTTTCGTCCTTTGGGTGCCGGTAACGTGATCCTGAATGCAACCCAGTCACCGACGCGCAGTGCTCGCTTGCCGCGCTGACGAACCTCTACTTCTCCCGATTTCGGAAAAAGCTTCGCTGCGTTATCAACCGATGACCAACCGAGTTCTCCCTCCTTCCTGGAGGTGACGGCGACGTGAGCGACAATATCGTTGCGCCTGACGCATTGGCCCGCGTACCACAGACTACCCTCATAGAAAACGGTACTCATCAAGATCCCCTCACCCGCAGAGCGTGCCGTTCCGCCATTGCATCCGGACGCGCCCACCGGACCGACGCGCCATTGAAAGCTGATGGATCGTATCGGTCGCACTCTTTGTCAATTCACGTACGCAGCCAGGCAAAAGCCTGCGCAACCAGGCAACATCGTCGGGCCCCGCCGGATAGCGGTATGCGCCGTCCGTCAGCCCGGGCGTGCGCAGGTGTCGACGCCTGAGCAGTTCGGCAAGCGCGTCTGGAAGTCCACCATCACCGGCCAGCCGCACCAGTTGATCGCCGCGCGCGTCGAATAATGGAGTCTTCATCATCGAATGGGCGGCGACAATCGCAGATGTTCGCGAAAAGAAGTTTATTGATCGCCCACGCGATTCGACCTTATAGAGATCGTGGTCGCGTCCACCGCCGTGAGCGAGCCGGATAAGCTTCACTGCGCCAGTCGGCGTCCGGTCACGTGTGAAACGGCCTGAATTCCAGTCCCAGCGCGATGCCGGCGAATGCAGGTCCCCGAGATGCTGCGTCTGCTCCAGATCGAGAACGCCTGACGGCGCGAAAGCGTTGCCGATCGCCTGCCAGTGCAATCGGGCAGCGACAGTGGCGCCTGATGCGACCACGGCGCCGTAGATCGGCGGCGACCATGAAGCTACTCCGTTTCGACGGAAAGGCGCGCCACCGAGCGACTCGACAGCAGTCATGAAGTCGTCGACCAGACGCTTGCAGATAGCGCCCTCGACGACGGCCAGTTCCCGATCGCCATGACGCACGCAGAGGATCTGAGGCTTCCTCAGGGTCCATACCCTGCCTTTCCAGCCGCTTCGCAAGCGAGGCTCAATTAGGCCACTGTCATGAAGAACGCGCATCAGTGTCCAAGGCGACGCGTCGATGCCGGCACGCGAGACCAGATGTATCAGTTCGCTCTCGTCCCAACCCGAAGACCCTCCCGCATAAAGCGCTTCAATGAGGTTATCCATACGCGAGTCCACGGGTTCCCACGAGAGGCGTTCGTCGCAAACGAATTCCACCCGTGACGAGGACCGCGCACCTGCTCTCCAGCCGACCAGCTGACGCAGGCTGTCGCTCGCCGACTCCTCGCTGCCGCGTGGAACTGCGTCCTGAACGAACGAGACGCGAATGCGCCAGTGCGGCCGGTCTTCATCCGGAGAGGATTCTGGCTCAACGACAAACGAGCCTTCGACGGGCGTCTGGCAAACGAGCTGCCCGGGCGAGTGCTTATCAGCCTCGATCAGACCGGCGTGATCGGACAGAGCGCGAATCGTGAAGTCCGCTGTGTCAGCATCAACTACTGGCAAAAAGCCTGGTCGCCCCAACCACGAGCCATTGACGCGGATTCCTTGGCGGACGGCGGCGCGAAAGATGTGATCCTCAGTACCCGATACCAGACGCGCGTGCTTAACGAGCGTCTCAATCTTTTCGGGCGCGTGCGGCGCTTCAGTGAAGAACCATGCGCCGGACCGCAGAAGCGGTCCGAGTCGCTGACCGATGCTTGTGACCAGTCCTTTTTCGAAGGCGACATGAATTCTGGTAGCGCTGCGCCTCAGTCTGCTTTCGGCTCTCCAGCAACCGGCGCCGCACTGATAGAAGAACACCATGCCCTGACCGGGCACTCCCGCCAGGTTGACGCTCTCCTTTACCGCGTCGTCCCGTAACGCCGAATCAAGCGTGGCATGTAAGCGCGCAGCTTGCGACGTCGACTCGCCGACGATGAACGTTCGATCGCCATCCTCATCGAAAATCATGTCGACACGCGCGAGCGTTCTGATCGTCGTTCCCGCATTTGCGGCAACGCGCGTGAGCAGACTCCAGAACGGGTGATCGGCGATTGCCCGCTTTCGCGAAAGGTACGCTTTCGAGAAGTCACTGAAGGCCGCTCTCATGCCCCATGACGTCTGCGGTTCCGCTTCAATCGGTCTGAAGTGCGTTATAAGGGAAAATGGATCATTCAATGCAGTCGGATATCGCGACACGAAGCGCCCGAGCAGCCGCACGTCGGGCTTTCCAGGAAAGGACAGACGTCGTGTGTATCCGATATGAGTCCATGTTGGCGGTATTGCGGGAAGCACCAGCCTACGGAACGCCTCTCCCGCAGAAATGCGGGCATCAAGCCACACCACAAGGTCGCGCCACATGCTTGCGACACCCTGCAGTTGCTGGAAAGTGCTGTCAACGGCTAGCCATTTTGCGAGCTTGGCGCGAAACGCGCCGTCGGAATCTCCATGGTCAAGCAGACCGTCGATATACAACGTTGCGGCGAGATACGTAAAGAGATTGGGGCGCGTCCGCGTCGCTAGCCACGGTGAGCCGTACTTCAAGGCTTCGAGGAAGAAATTGCCCTGCAACAGCGCCTTTCTGAGGTGCTCCACGGCAGCCTGCTCATTGCCTGGAGGCGCACCACACGCCTGCGCGAGCGTCCACGGCGTTACTTCGAAACTTCGGATTGCACTGGCGTCGCCCTCGGGCCCAATACGCAGGTAGTGGGAGACCAGCCGGTCTTCCCAATCCTCGAACTTCTTAGGCGGCACCCAGTTCATGGCGATTCGCAACGCTTGATCTATGCGGCAAGATGCTGATCGTCTCGCTCATATTTTCCGGCGGCGACCGGTTCGAGCAAACGATCAGCCAGGAAGCGTACGACGGGCACGACCACGCCGTCGCCGATGACCTTGAACGCGCGGTAATAGCCGTCGGGTAGCAGGTAATTCGGCGTCAGTCCCATCAGCTTCGCAGCCTCACTTACCGTGAGCAGCCGCGTTTTGACCGTCTTACCGTCGACATAGATGATGCGAGGACGGGATGCGCCCCCTCGAGGCGTTCTTAGACATCCGAGCGTTGGCCCGAATGCGATCTCGGCGCGCTGCCGGTTTTTTTCGCCTTCGCGCCGCATCCGCAAATAGAGGCTGCCTACATGCGGACCATCTTCGGCCTGTGCATTACGCAGCCTCGCAAGGTGCGCTGGCGACATCATGCCCAGCAGCCGCTTCGTCTCAGCCGCAGTATCCCAGGTGGCCGAGTCAAGGTCGATCGATCTCAGGAGGGAATTCTTCCTGAGTTTGGGCGCAGTTCCAAGATCCCACCAGATCCAGTCCTTTTGCGATTTGCTGGACAGCACATCAAAAGCGCGGACGAGAGGTTGTGTATGCCACGCCAGAGTCGGACCGTCGGAGCACAAGTCCGCCTGTATCTCCCGTTCACGACGGACCGCAATCAGGAACACACGTGGGCGCGACTGTGGCACGAAGTGCTTCGCATCCGCGACGACTGCTCCGTAGCGATACCCGATCGCTCCCAGGGCATCACAGATCGCGGCGAAGTCGAGACCGCCATCGAGGGTAAGCAAACCTACAACGTTCTCCAGCACCAGCAGTGTCGGATGGCGTCGGGTGCGACGCAGATTTTCTACGAGCCGCAGGAACGGCCAGAGCGCGCCCGATCGGGTCTCGGACCCGTCATTCGCTCGCCCGACTCCAAGCCCGTTGCCTGCCAGCGAAAGATCCTGGCAAGGAAACGATGCCCAGGCGAGATCGACGCCACCTTCCAGGTCGTCAACGGAGACTTTCCTGACATCGCGATCGTCGAAATGATCGCGCCCCCAATTCGAGATATAGGTGGCTGCCTTCAGTTCGTCGACATCATTGGCGAAAAGACATTCCCAGTCTTTCCCCAATCCAGCGCGCGCCATCCCTCCACCAGCGAAGAACTCGTAGAAGGTGTATTTATCGGATATCACGAAAGGAACCCCGGTTCTCTTTATTCTCGACAGATTTTTAGTCTGCCAGCGATTGTATTCGAAACTGCATGGCGCATGCTTCTTTTTATGGCTATTGGGACGGGTTATGGATCGATCGCAAATAATGCGATCAGTCAGATCGACTGATACGCAGCCCGAGCTCACCGTTCGTCGCATGGTTCACAGGCTTGGCTACAGATATCGGTTACACCGAAAAGATGTACCCGGTTGCCCCGACCTCGTTTTCATAAGTCGACGAAAGGTTATTTTCGTGCACGGCTGCTTCTGGCACGGACACGCCTGCAAACGAGGAGCTCGTGTTCCAAAGACTAACACTGACTACTGGAAAGGGAAGATTGCGCAGAACGTAAATAGGGACATAACAAACGAAGCGAGGCTGGCGGCGTCCGGATGGGAAATCCTGACGGTCTGGGAATGCGAGCTAGTAAGACCGGACGAGCTTCGCGCAAAACTACAGGCGTTCCTCGCTGCGAACATCTCGCGATGAGCCAAGGACGCGACCTCTCCGTGTGATTTGTCCGATCGGTCCTACGGGATCAACACACGGTCAGTTTTGACCCTACCCATCCGCCGCCAACGCTTGATCGGCACCGTTGCCCGGTCAACTCGTGACAAGGCATGCACCCAACTCCCAGCTTCCCGCCCTTGACCCGCGACCGTAGCCGATCGCGGGCAGGCATCAAGGGGCTCGGGACCGTGTTGCCCGCCCCCCTCCCTCGCCTCTTTCCTTGACGCCTGCCCGCTATCGGCTCCTTCAGTCGCACGGGCGGGAACCCGGGAGCCAGGCAGCAGCAACGCCAACCCCGAGTTCCACCGGGAGGTATCCAGCCGCAACGGCAAGGCACCTCCCCTCGCCCGGTTCAGGTCCTCAACCTTGACTGTGGAGACTGTCATGCGACTCGCTTCTTCTTTCCATTACAGCGCCCCGATGCTGCGTGCGGATTCACCTCTCTCGGACGATCAGATTCGCCGCGTCGCCCCGTCCATCTTCGCGGATGGCAAGCACGAAAGCCGTTCCGAGCGCTACACCTACATTCCCACCATCGACGTGCTGCGCGGCCTGCGCAACGAAGGTTTTCAGCCCTTCATGGTCTGCCAGACGCGCGTGCGTGATTCTGGCAAGCGCGAATTCACCAAACACATGCTCCGGCTGCGCCATGCCGACCAGATCACCGGCGAGGAAGCCGATGAAATCGTGCTGCTGAACTCGCATGACGGCACCAGCAGCTACCAGATGCTGGCCGGCACATTCCGCTTTGTGTGCCAGAACGGCATGGTCGCGGGCGAGAACATCGCCGATATCCGCATGCCGCACAAAGGCAACGTCGTGCAGAACGTGATCAACGGTGCGTTCGATGTGCTCGATGGATTCGACCTGATCCGCGAACAGAAGGACGGCATGCGCGCCGTGTCGCTCGACCGCGACGAACAACACGCGTTCGCCCGCTCCGCGCTCGCGCTGCGGTACGACCCGACCGACGCCGACGCTGCCGCCCCCATCAGCGAAAGCCAGCTACTCGTACCGCGCCGCTTCGAGGATCGCCGCGACGACCTTTGGACCGTCTTCAACCGAGTGCAGGAAAACCTGACGAAGGGCGGCCTGCATGGCCGCTCCCGCTCGGGCCGCTCGATGTCCACGCGCCCCATTACCGGCATCGACCAGAACGTGAAGCTCAACCGCGCGCTGTGGATGCTCGCGGACGCCATGCGCCAGTTGAAGGCGTAACGAATGACGAGCGGCGCATTCACGTCGCCCCTCTTCTCAGCTTTGTGTCATGACGCCCGTCGGGTCACGTCCTGACGCATTCGCCCCTTACTGGCCCGGCATCTTCTTTTCTACTATCAGGAGTCGATCATGCAAGCCCAATCTGTTGAAACCGTCACTGCCGCTGTTGACGTCGTCGAATCCGCCACCGTGCTCGAAACGAACTTCGGCAACGAGCAGCCCGTCGTGACCGTGCCGTATTCCAGACTACAGCCCTCGCCGCTGAACGTGCGCACGAAGTCACCATCCGGCATTGCCGGACTGGCCGCGAACGTCCGTGCAAAAGGGTTACTGCAAAACCTCATCGTCCATGAGATCAAGGGCGCGCGCGGGAAGCAGCGCAAATACGGCGTGTGCGCGGGCCAGCGCCGCGAAGCCGCGCTCGATCTGCTGTTCGAACAGAAGCACATCGCCGCCGACTATCCGGTGCCGGTGCGGATCGTCAGCGAGGGCGAAGCACTCGCCATTTCGCTGATCGAGAACAGCGAGCGCGAAGAACTCGATCCGTTCGACGTGTTGCGCGCCTATCGGATGCTGGCCGACGAAGGTCGCAGCGTCGACTATATCGCCGCGCTTTTTTCCGCGTCGGCCCTCACCGTCAAACGGCGCATGAAACTCGCCAACGTATCGCCCAAGCTACTGGCGCTGCTGCGCGAGGACGCGATCACGCTCGACCAGCTTGCCGCGCTCGCCCTCGCGGACGATCACGACACGCAGGAGCACGTGTGGTTCGAAGCGAACGAGTGGCAGCGTCAGCCGCACTATCTGCGGCAGGCGATCACCCACGCCGAGATCGACGCGAGCCGCAGCCGCCTCGTGCGCTTCGTCGGCCTCACCGCCTACGAGGCAGCAGGTGGTTACGTCCGCCGGGACCTCTTCAGCGACGACGAGCACGCGGGCTATATTGCCGATGCCGATCTGCTGCAGCGTCTCGCCGCGCAGAAACTCGACACGGCCGCCGCGACGGTACGCGCCGAGGGCTGGGGCTGGATTGAAACGCGCGTCGAACGTGATGTGCTGGAACTGAATCGCTACGGCAGACTGCGCCCGGTTCAACGAACGTACACCGACGGTGAGAAGCACGAACTCGACGCACTCACCGTGCAGCACGACGCCCTGACCGACAAGCTCGACGCACTGCCGGAGGACGACGAAGACGCCGACGAGGAAGCCAAACGCCTCGACGCTGAAATCGAGCAGGTCGACGCCGCGATCCGCGCGCTTGAAAGCCGCGCTGTGGCATGGGAGGCATCGCAGATGGTCGAGGCTGGCGCGTTCGTGATCGTCGGCCCGCAGGGCGAACTCGTCATCGAGCGCGGCCTCGTGCGACGCGAGAACAGCGCGGCACTGGACGCTGTAGGCGCGACCGTGACCGGCACACCCGCAGCCGACGCGCCGGACACGTCCGCGCCAAAGGTCAAGCCCGTCCACAGCACGACGCTCTGCCAGCGGCTGACCGCGCACCGCACCGCCGCCGTCCACGCGGAACTAGTCGCCCAGCCCGCAGTCGCGCTCGCTGCCCTGCTACGACACCTGATTCCGCAGGCACTGCCCGAGCACTACGGCCACGCTTCCGCGCCGAACTATCTGGCATTGTCGGGCATCAATAACCGCGACAGTCTGCTGCGCGCAGCGGACGAGCTATCCGTCAGCCCGGCGTGGAACGCCATCGAGACGCAGCGCATGCGCTGGATCGCGGAACTGCCGGCGAAGCGGGCCGATCTGTTGCCGTGGTTGATTCGGCAGGATGCGCACACCACCCTGCTGGACCTGCTCGCGTTCTGTACCGGCACCCTGCTCGACGGCATCACGACATCGGAAGCGCCACATGCAATCAACACGCTCGCCAACGCGCTGAACCTCAACATGACGCGCTACTGGACGCCGACCCGCACCACGTATTTTGATCATGTCAGCAAGGCACGCATCACGGAAGTCGTGTCCGACACGGTGTCGCCAAAGGTAGCAGCCGACCTCGCCAAAATGAAGAAGGCGGATGCGGCAGCCGCGGCGGAACTGCGACTCGCCAAAATTGCATGGCTCCCGGAAATACTCACCGATCGCGAGATTCCAGCGATGCCCTCATGGACTATCCGCGAGGACGACAAGGATGCGGACACCGAGGAATACGGCAGCGGCAGGCCGGACGAAGAAGAATCCGACGCCGATCAGGAGGTGGGAAACGACGGCGACCGCCTCAATCACACGCCTCGCGATGCGCCCCCCTCCACCGACAG
This sequence comes from Burkholderia sp. BCC1993, assembly GCF_905339865.1. Lineage (NCBI taxonomy): Bacteria > Pseudomonadati > Pseudomonadota > Betaproteobacteria > Burkholderiales > Burkholderiaceae > Burkholderia > Burkholderia sp. BCC1993. Next base: position 193,058 of record NZ_CAJPGZ010000015.1, read on the forward strand.
CATCGGCGAGCCGCCGCCGTGGCCCTTCCCGACCACCGCCTCGGTAAGCGCGGCGCAAACTGATCCAGACGTTGCGTAACCTTCACCTCGCATGCCTACGACGCGACACAGCTGACGGCAGCGCTCTTCAGGGCCTGCCGCCTGCTGACTGGACCGGTGCCGAGCGGCAATCCGAGGCCGTCGCATGACAGCCCCCTCGCCCTTCCATCCAACCGCCAGCGACCAACAGCATCAGGCAGAGCGAGATCCCGCCCGCCAGCCATAGACGGCGCATCGCGAGTGCAAAACGCCGCTCCACTCCTGCCGACATTGCGTCCACCCGCGCCACCGCTGCGTCGACAGCCTGTTCGAACGCACCGATCGCCTCGTCCAGTCGCGCGCGCTGCTCACGCCCCGAAACCACCGCTGCGCCAATCAGCCGATTCCCGGCCGAGCGCACCACCTGGCTGGCCAACCGTACGCTGAGCGCCGTCATGGCCGTCTCATTGAGATTCGCCAAGGTTTCCCGGTACCGCGCCTCATGTTCCTGGATCAGGTCTTCCGCCAACTTGATCGTCGCCTTGCACCGCTCGAGCGCGTCACGGTGTTGCTGCAGTAGCGCATCGGTCGCGCCTCCGACTTCCCGGCGCGCCGCTTCGAGACTGCCTTCGCTCGCCCACCGAATCCGTTCGGGCATCGCCTCGTACAGGCGCGCGTAGTATTCGAGTGCGGCGATGATCGACCAGAGCGCGTCGTTGTCCTGCAGGTTCAAGACACTCGACACCCGCCGCATCCGGGCCAGACTCGTCTCGTCCGGGACCTCGCCGGCCACTTCTTGAAACAGGCTGACGAGCGGATCGACCGCGCGTTTACGGCCCATCATCAGCCCCGGTAGTGCCAGTCATCGTCGAGAACATCGTGTCGCACAGCGATCGCCAGCGCAGCAATTCCGCCCGTTCGCCGATGTGCATCGTTTCCGACGCCACGCGAATCGACATCCGATGGCTACGCAGTTCGTCCGCGACGCGATCCGCCAGATCCGGAAAGTCGAGTGTGTGTCCGCGTGCTTCGATCGTCTTGCGAAGCAGTGAGGCCTGGTACAGCGCGAACTTGTCGGGTGCACCGAAATGGCCATTGCGCACCACATGGATCGTCGCATCGGGAAAGGTCGGACTGAACGCGCGCAGCAGTTCGAGACTGTCGCGTTGCCGGTTGATCACCCACAGTACGACAAGCTTGCGCCGCAGCTCGCCAAGCGTACCGGCCAGTGTCGCGCCAAAGCGGGCGACACCCGTTTGGCTGCGCGCCGCCGTGTTCACGACGACGGCCGCATCCCGATGTTCGTCGCAGAAGTTGACCAGACCGATCCAGCCCTCGGCTTCGTCCAGACTATAGGCAATGCACGGTAGCTCGTCCAGCATGGCCTTCATCACGTCGGGATTGGACGTATCGGTTTCCACCAGCACGACGGGGAGGTCGTGCCCCTGCAGGTGGTCGGCCAGCGCGAGCGAGACAAAGCTTTTGCCGACACCGCCCTTGCTGCCGCCAACCAGATAGATGGGGTAAGTCGTCGCCATGCGCGTCCTCTACAGGTTCTCGGTGTCGGGCGCGATCTCGAACGAGAACGCGTCCTGAATCACCATGGTCCCCGGCTTGGTCGTCGCCCTTTCCCTGTTCTGTCTATCGCGACTCCCTACGTGGTCGACGTTCGACAGCCTCGTTTGCTTGGGCTGCTTGGTGCGACGTGACGCGATCGCCTGAGCCGTCGGTCGAGCCATTCTTGCAGGTTCATCCTTGCGATCTTTCGCAGTGCGTTTCATTGCGTACCGCAACGTGCTGGCGCTGATATCGATGCCATCTTTCGCCAGTTGCTGAACGATCTCGTCGAGCGTGTAGCCTTTTTGTTGCGCGCCGCTGATTTGCGATTGCATCGACCGCACCGCATCGCGCACGGTGACACGGTGCTCATGGGCAGGCTTGTCCGGCAACGCGTCGAGACGGCGAGCCGCCGCATCCCATTGAGCTTGGGTGAAGTGCTTCACGATCGGCATGATTCGCCTCAACGCACTGCTTTGATACCATCTTGCTGACGGGAATAACGGACGTCAATGCCCGGAAACACGCCCGATTCGCGGGATTGGAACGCATGAGAACGGGCCGGAATGGCCCGGAACCGAAGATATTTTTTCGTCGCACGCAGGCAACGCACCTCGGATTGCACGAAGGCGTAGAGCAACGCCGGACATTCCGATCGAACGACGATCACGGTCCGTGGATAACGGTCCGCCGTTGGAATTCGTCGCTCGCGAGCATGCGTTCGATCTCGCGGGACTTTCCGTAACGTGCGCAGCAGACACGAATTTTTCCAGCGCGCCACGCGGACACCAGCTCATTCGATTTGCGCGAGCGCAGACGTCCTCATGCATCTGGACCATCACTTCTTATCGCGAAGCATGATCCGTCCACTTTTTCATTCTGTGCTCGACGATCAGCTTTCCTGCGTTGTGTCGTAACCTGATTTGCGCAAATGTCCCATGGCATTCATCGCTACCGGAATTTCTTTTCACTGCGCATGATTCATCTTACTGCTCGAGATGTGCAGTTTTCCTGCGCGCACGGGAACGGCTTTTTGCGGCGGTCGCTCATTTTCCCGCGCGACCATGATTCACCGTACTCGCGGGAATAGCGAACGATGAAAATAAAGACAAGAAGATAAGTTACGGCAGGATAGGCTTGCGCCGGTTTTGGGCACCATTGAACTTCACCGCGACAAGACATTCTCTTTCCACCAACCACATCACTTTCGAATTCAGCACCTGCAGCGTGAGCACGCAGCACCAGGCACTCGGAAATTTTGAATGTCATCACCATGAACGCAAATTTTCAATATTCTGGATAACGATATTGTTGCGTTCACAGAACGGACGTCTATATTTGAAGTAGCGGCAGTGAGCACGTCGCATTTCGCTGCACCCTCATGTCGACCAACGAGGCACCACCGGGCCCAGCTCTGGAGGAACATTCCGTGGCATTTCTTAAACTTGCGATCGCATTTGGCACAATCATTGCGATTGCGAAGAGCATTCAGCTCTTCGGCCATCACGCTCGACGCCAGTACGGCTACAGTTTTTTCACGGCACGTGGCTTTTGGCTCGCTGCGATCGGCATCAATCTCGTGTGGTGGGGATATTTCGGATGGGGAGCCGCACTGCTTCGGCATGAACCGACGTGGAGCGGCCTCGTACTCATGGCAATGGGGCTTGCGGCAGTGATCCGGTTGATCTACGAAAACGTTCGGGGTACGGGCGCGGTACACGGCTTCTGCGGATCAGTGCTGCAGTTCATGTTGTTTTTCCCGGTGGCACTCTACGGCGTACCGCTTCTCGCGATCGCGTTGCTGTTTCTGCTCTTTGCGACATTCAAGGCCGGACCGGTATGGTTCGCTGATCGTGAATAAATAGAGCGCCTCAGGACAGCAGTGTCCGATGCACCTGACCATGAGCAATATCCTCACAACCGGTCGAATCACCGTCAGAACAGGTTCAACGGATCATCCCTTGGTTCCACGACTCCAGAAGACCGCGGCCAGGTTGAACAAAAGACGCCACGCATCGGACATCAACGCTCCACATCCCGAGTCGCGTCGTCTAAACGATCTAAGTCCGGTCCCCGCCAGGTCGGCTGCTCACGTCCATTATCCGGATTGCGCGCTACCACTGGCCGCTCTTGTTGCACCGGCATGGCCCCCACGAAGTACGCCATTTCAACGGCCATCAAGCGATCCTCGCGAACGCGCGATCTTGCCATCGCGTAAGCCATCTCGCGCCACGCGGTGAATACGCCGCCCTGCGCAGCCCATCGTGCATCGCGCTGAGCATCAGTCGGCAACGGTTTCCAGTACCTCGGCGTTTCGCCGCGTGCGACCATATGAATGACAGCCTGCTTCGGATAGCGTTGCGTTATGCCGCGCGCACGCCGAGGCGTCGCATTCGCCTCGACTCCATACTCCCGCAGTTCCTCCGCAAAGCGCTCGCGCCATCGCTGCAGATCCTTGTGCCGTGGATTCAGGCGGCGCCCGTTAGGGCCACGTACCTGGACGCTCAGATGAACATGCGGATGCGCTTCGTCTTCGTGCGCGGCGAAAACGTACGCACGCCCGTCGCCGAACTCAAGTGCCGCGAAATCACGCGCCGCATCGCGCACGGCTTTTCGATCCGTTCCGGGCGGCATCGACAGCAGGATATTGAATGTTTCACGCCGCGAACTGGTCTCCGGGATGCCCCATCCGCCCAATTTCCAGGTCGTCACGAGATCGCTCAGCGCATCCTTGCCTTCAATACGGTTGCCGTTCTGATCTTCCATTTCGATCCGGCCATTACGGGAGATATAGCGCAAATGTCGACGTACGGCTCCCAACCCTTGCGCACTCGCCGCCTTGTTGGTGATCTTGACCATGACCTCCGGTGTACGTCCGAGCGTGCGGGCGACTCGAGCGCGCACGAGAGCGGCGGCGTTGCGAATATCCACATGTGAGAGCCGCGCTGCACGCGCATGTCGTAGTGGCTCCTGAAACAGGCGGTCACCCCAGTTGACGAGCATCGCATCGATATAGATTTTCGGGTAAGGCATATCAGCGGCTCCATCGATCAAGGTTCGCGCGAATGATGGCAGCTGCCGTACGCAAGTGTTCGTCAACGCGGCTGCGCAACTCCACCCATTCGCTCCGCAAATCCCGATTCACCGGCTCTGCCGAGTCGGCGCGTGCGAGTTGGCCCAACAACCGGCCGATCTCGGCAAGACGCTGATTTGATACCGCGAGGGCGTGCGACTCGGGTTCGCCCAACTGCGGCTCTCCGGTCATTTGCGCACGAATCAGTGACACGATCCATCGATTACTGTGCAGGCCCATCGCCGTCGCTCGCCGTTCGACCGCTCTCCGTTCTGCAATAGTCAGCCGGATTTCGATACGCGTGCGCGGCTCCCCGGCGACCGGTCGAGGTAAGTCAAACAAGATCGAGCCAGGTTCCCCAGCCGCATCGTCACGGATAGCGGTTACAACCAACTGGCGCACGCCCTCACCTGCGGTCAAACCGTGGCGAGCACACCAGTCGTCCCAACGCGACCTGATTGGCCCAAGTTCGACGCAAAGACGCTCACGACCGACCACGATCCACCTCAGCGGGATGGTGATGGCGGGGACGGTTCACCTAGCGTTCTCTCGATCTCGGGGGTTGGCGTGTGTTCGGAGATCTGATGCTTGCGACGATTCCGGTCCGATGGTGCTTTCGGATCAAACACCTTCGGCATCGGTACCGGGATGCCCTCGCGCTGGAACGCGACCAACATGCGCTCCGCGCGCTTGTTCACACGAGCAACGGAACGCTGGCTGAAACCCTGCTCGAGCATGGCTGCCGTTAGCACGGCCAGATGCAACGCCCGTTCATTTTCCGAATGGCGTGCGTCGTGACGGCCGTGCAACTCAGGCGCCCCGACTGGTTCAACATGTAAATCGGTAGGTCGTTTCTCGTCGCCCGGCGGGTCGTCTGATTGCCGTGCGACAGAAGCGTCACGCCCCCGCTGCACGACTTCCACCTGCCACGTATTGCGATAAACGTCTTTCTCGTCTTCGCCAATCACCCGTCCTTCGTCATTCAAAATCGGCACTCGAACCGTGACGAGGTGTTTGCCGAGATTCTCGAGCATCACCTGCTGCCCGATTTGAGCATTCGCTTCACGCAGCGCGCGCTCGAGATCGACGCCCCACACCACCTGATCGATTCCAGTCTCGTCGCGAAACACGACGTAATACGAGGCGCTGCGCGCCGGATTGTGCTGGTAAGGCGCACCACCATGCTCGCGCAGCTCCCCGACGTAGCGCCGTGGACCATCAACCTCGTCGTTTGCAGCGTTCTGGTTTCCCTCGGGAATGGCCGATTCAGAAGCGGACGGACGGCGTGGTGCAAATGAAGGAGATCGGTTGATGGCCATTCTTGCGTCGACGCGGGGCGCAGATGAAACCATCGGTCGATCATCTAGACGACCCGGTGCGTTCGCGACTGGCGTTGACCCAGAGTGCGCCGCCATCTCGATGCGATTGTCCAACCGCACTTGCCGTGCATCCGCCAGACGCGCCAGATCAGCCGCTTTGGGCTCGTAGCCGCTCACGTCGATGCCGAGCAGCGTGCCTTGCAGCCACGCCTCGCCACGAAACACCTCGTGCCCGGACACTCGAATGCGCCACCACGACTTCGCATGCGCCATGTCGATCATGGACTCGACTACGTCGGGCCGGTTATGCTCGGTAACGAGATACGGCCCCAGATCTTCAAATGCGAGCTGATACGGCGCGTCCTTCAGGAAATATTGGTTGCCCGCGCGCAAGTAGCGCTTGCGTACGCGTTCAGGCGGTTGGTCGAGCGGCGCACTGCCTCGATTCGTCTCGTCCGGTATCCCGTTCGGTGATGGAATCTCGGCATGCTGTGGGACAGTGACATCATCGCGGACCGCCTTCTCTCGCAATCTAGCCAGTGCAGCGTCAAAGTCACGTCGGCGTCGAGCCGATACTGCCTCTCTAGCGGCCTGGCTCAGCCTCTCCTGACGTTCGTCCAACGCAGCCGGACCGACACTATCGCCCGTCAAATCCTGCTCAATCATGTTGATAAACGGATCGGCTTCATCTGCGGAAGTTCTCTGTGCCATGTCACTACCTCGCATTTTCAAGACTGGCATTGCACGTGCGCGCTATGCTGATGAGCCTTATCGGTCGGGTCTCGAACCAGTTTCCCGAGACGCCTCCTGATCTCGTGACTTTTCGAGCGCGGCGGCCCGCGCCTCCCGGATGCGTGCCAAGGATCTCGCCTGCAACTGATCGAGCATCCCCTCCAGATTGGGGCTGTAATTCAACTCGCGGGCGGATTTCTTCAGCGAACCGACCATGCGTTCGAGCAGGTCGCGGGCCCGGTCCCATGGATAGACCTTCGCCTGGCCGCCGTCGTAACCTACCTGTAACTCGGCCCCGTTCAGCCGCGCGTGTTCGTCCATCCATTTCAGACGCTCGGACACAAACGTCATCTGATCCTTGCGGTGGAACACGACACTACGCGTCGCGACCTCCTGCACCAGATAGTGTTCCGTGTTAAATACCTCGCCGCGATAGAGCCCGCCGTTCTCGCGCGGCGTGGCCATCCTGAGCGGCGAACCGAACCGGTGTTCAGCCAACGCCCTGACCTCGTTCGGAACGTCGCCCACCTCGAACAGCGGTTCACCGACCGGCGGTCGCGACGATGCAAACCTCGGCGGATCGGCAACCGGAGGGTCAACAGCCGGCGATACAGCAGCGGAAGGATCCGCCGATGGTAGTGCCGAACCGGGCGCGCCATCCGCTGCCGGCACATCTGGTGCAGCCTGTTTTGGCGTACTGCGCTTCGAGGACCGGCGACGCGGCGTCCCTTCGTCGTCGGTTAATAGCTTTTCCTTGACGTTGCCCATCTTTTCGCCCTCCTCATGCTGGTCCACCTCAAACACTGTCGTACCGGATACGGTGGAGATATCTGGTTGACCATGTACCTTCTCAACGAAACGGACCATGGCGTGCAGGTATTCGCCGACCGCATCAAAACCCGACAACACTGCCATGTCACTGAAGTCGTTCGGCACGTTGCCGTCTATGCGCGCGTCAGAAGCAAACTTCGGCCAGACCACACGCGCCTGCGCTGCCGCCGCGGCCTGTCGCGCCTGCGTCTCACCGCAGCCTAGTTCACCCAGCACGATCAGGTTCGCATCGGGAAATCTTTCACGCAGGCTCTGCGCCACCAGCCTCAGATTCCCGCTCGACAACGCCGCCACTGCGAACCAGTCCGTCGCACGCGAAGCGGACAATGCCGTCGCCATGCCCTCTGCGATCAGAATCTGCGACGATTCGTGTCCGAGAACGAGCGTCGGCGCCGTCATCCAGTAGCCACCCTTTTTCACACCGCCGGCCAGCGACGATTTCCGCCCGTGCTCGTCGATCAGCTCCAGTGTCGAGATGGGCCCATTCCAGACTGGCAGGATCAGCACACGCCCCGTCAGCGGTTCCTCCTCGCTGGCCGGCGTATAGCCAAGCAGCGCACGCAGTTCAAGCGCATCCAGCTCACGCAGCGTGACGGTCGGATCAAGATGCTTGCGCACAAGGTAGGGATGCTCCGGACCGACTGGTCTCGCCCACGCCCAGATTGATGCTGCCTCGCGAGCTACTGCTGCATGACGCGCCTCTCGCTGCTCCTCCTGCTTTGCGCGCTGCGCCAGCACCTCGGGCGAGGCTGCGAGTATGGCTGTCACGCGGTCGGGATAATGCGTTCGCTTCAGGTCAAAGCCATGCTGGCGTGCCTGCCAGAACAACGTGGCAAGCGTCTTGCCACCCGATGCGCTGACCGAGCGCCACGTGGTCCGAGCCGCACGCTCGTTATAGTTGGCGGCCGTCCGGCTCCACGCATCCCACATTTCAAAACCTTCTTCGCCGAAGCCCTGCTTGAGCGCGAACGCCATATCGACCCATGTCTCGTAGTCGTCGGCCGGAATCACCGCAAGTGCAGCACGCGCACGGTCTGCATCATGCACTTCAGATGTCGTCATTGCCGGGCTCCCATACTGAGCGGGCCGCTCGCGGCTGCATGCCGCGCCGACTCAACAAAATCGAGTTCAGCCACGTCCAGATCGGCCACGCTCAGGTGACGACTTGCCTGGACAACCTTGCTGGCCGGGACGCCCAGCAGCGTGAAATGCCGTTCCACGTAAGCCACGGCGTCCTCCTCACTGATGTCGTTTAGGTTCGGCGGCAGGTCACGTGGATCCCATGCCTGTAATACTTCGAGGTATTCGGGCGGCAGACTGATGAGCCCCGCACCGTCCGGATCGATCTCAGCGGGATGCAGATCGCGCAATCGGCGCTCGACAACCGCGCTGAAATAGGCCATGTTCAGGGCCGGCACGGACGGCGCAGTCAGGACGCGCGACGCAAACTCGGGATCGCGCCAGTAGCAGATCTTGTCGGCCAGGATCGGCTTGGTGCTTTCGAGCAAGATGATTTCCTTGTCACGCCCCAGTTCCTTCAGTTCCTGCGGCAACAGCAACGGTCGGCGCTGTTCCGATACGCTTTCGCTCGAGCCGCCCCGGCCAAAGAGCGCATTGGAGCGGCTCACACTGCGCGACTGGCCGGTGAACGTACCGAGCATTTCCGAATAGTCGTTCGCGTCCTTCTGCTCGCGCGGTGCATAGATAATCTGCATCGCATGGTTCGTAATGAACGTACGAGCGTCAGCCCGCCCGTACACCGATTCGAGTTGCGCGATCGACTGGACGATCGATAGCAAGCGCAGGTTGTAGCCCGCCATATAAGCGACCGCGCGTGCAATGATTTGGATCTTCCCGATCGAGGTCATCTCATCGAGCAGCAGAAGACACTGGAATTGCAGCGTTGGATCGGCTTCAGGCAGTTGCTTTGTGTTCAGGTTGACGAGTTGCGAGAACACAAGATTGACGAGCAAAGCCGCTTCGGACAGATGGTCGGGTGTAATGCCGATATAAATCGACATGCGACGACGGCGCACGTCGCGCAAATCGAAATCGTTCGCGCTGGTCGCCGCGTCGACGAGCGGATTGGCCCAGATCGTGAGTGGCGCGTTGAACGTCGCCAGCACGCTCGCCAGTACCTTGTCGTCGTTGGACAGAAAGCGATTCAACGCATCGATACATTGCCCCGAAAGCAGCCCACGGTGCCGAACCAGCGCACGTTGCAAGTAGGCCTTGACCGGCATGCCATTGCCCGACGATTGCCGTAGCACTTCACCCATCGTGACGGGAAAGTCGGGGATCGACGCTCCGTTGCCGGCTCGGCGAGCGTCGCGCCATTCGCACAGCAGGAGCACGATGCCAAGGAACAGATTTCTCGCCTGGTCTTTCCAGAAATCGTCGTGGCCGCCCGCGGGATACAACGCATAGCCGATCGCGAGGATGTCACCCACCCGAAATAATCCATCGGAGATCGCCGACAGCGGGTTGTAGCGATGCGTCCGGCCGTCCTCAGCAAACGGGTTGAACAGGTACACATCCTGCCCATGTGCTCGGCGAAAGCCCGCCGTGGCTGCATAGTTTTCCTGCTTGATGTCGAGCGCCACCACCGAACCGGGAAAGGTGAGCAAATTCGGGATCACCACACCGACACCCTTGCCCGAGCGGGCCGGCGCCGCGAGCAGCACGAACTGCTGTCCGGCAAACCGCAGGTAGCGACCGCGCCAGACGCCTACGACTATCGCCGATGGAACATTCAAGTGGGGGCGCCTCGTCATAGCAACCCCGCCCGGCGGATTTCCGACTCGCTCGCAAAGCGCGAGCTGCCATAGAGACGACGTCGACTCGCACCCGTCCACAGCGCATGCAAAGCACATCCCGGACCGCCAACGGACAGGAACCCGCCTAGGAGCGCTGCCCCCGCCAACTTGCGACCGACGTTCGGCATCGTCCCGTCTCGCCACGCCAGCGCCGCATCGAGCCAGCCCCACAGTCCTGCGTGCAACGGATTGATTCGCAGACTGGCATACAGGAAGAACGACGCGAGCCAGAGCGACGCAGCGATTCCCCCCATCAGGCAAACCAGCACCGCCACCGTCACGGCTGCCGTCCGAGTATGCTCAAGCAATGGGGAAGCGATACAGTCCATAGCTGCCCCTACACGAACGCGGTGCGCGCCTTGCGCAGCGGATCGAACCAAACTTCGGTCATGCCCCAGCGCCTGCCGATCTGTTCACTCGCCGCATTGAATATCGGGCGTGATTCCATGTGCGCGACGACATCGACGGTCAGGAACAGCAGCCTCTTGAGTGCGGCATCGTCCCAGGCGGCGGCTTCGGGATGTTCCTTCGCCATCAGCGCGAAACGTTCGATCGCAACGGTTGCATTGGGTGCGTGATAGCTGGTGATCGAACCTGCATGCCCGCTCGTCAGGAGCTTCAGGAAGTCGTAGGCTTCGGCGCCACGCAACTCAGCCAGCAACACACGATCCGGGCGCATGCGCATTGCGCTCGCAATCAGATCTGCGGGCGTTACGCGAGCGTGTCCATGCCCGCCCTTGCTGTACTGCAAATGCACGCAATTTTCGATGTGCCGGATAAACAACTCGCGAACGTCCTCGATCGTCACGATCCGCTCGGTTGCCGGAATCGAACGGCACAAAGTCTTCATGAAACTGGTCTTCCCAGACCCTGTATTGCCGACCACAGCGATATTGAGCCGGCCCCTGACAGCACGATCGAAGAAGGTGCACCAGTCGTGCTCTTCCAGGCACAGGACGAGCCTGCGGTCTTCGGCTCGCAATGCCGACAATGCTGAATCAAGTCTGTCTGGCCGATGCCACACTGTCTCACCGAACAGTCCTTCATCACGACATGCATCGAGCGTCTTTTCGTCTGAGGACGGACGACGGATCGTGACCGACACCGTTCGCTGTGGCACGACCGGTGGCACCACAATCTGGATACGCGCATCGTTCGGCAGCAGCGCCGACAAGAGCGGATACTGGGACGATATTTCCTGGTGGGTCAGCGTGGCCACGGCCACGGCGAACGACATCAGCCGGTCGAAGTCAAGATCCTGGCAATCATGGCCGTGCCAGCCGAGCGAGTCCTCAGTCAAGGCACGCTCCGGCCGATTGATCACTAGTTCTGTCACGCCGGGATCGTCGAGCAGTCGGGCAAAAGGTCGCATGAGCTCGCGAACCGATGCGTCATCAGGCAACCGAACCAGCACAGGGTCGCGTGAGATATCCGGCAGGCGCCCGTGCATCGTCATCGCATGGTCTCCGGCTGCAGGGCATACACCGATCCAAAGTCCAGATCTCGTGCGATCACGATCGTGAACTCCATACCCTGGTTCTGGGTGAGCGTTGGCGGAATATTGATCGTGCTGTCGAGCACGCGTGTGGCCATGTCATTGCCCTGCTGTTGCGTACTCTGGAACACCACCGAACCGTTGGTATTGCCGCCACGTGTGGACAGATACCCGATCGCATCCTGAATTGAGCCGAGCAGCATCGCAGCGCCGAAGCGCTGGCGCCAGTGGTTATCCACATAGCCGTCAATACCCATGCGGCCGAGCGCATCGGCCGCCGGCGAGTCGATTTCGACCGTGACTCCGTGGGGTGTCTTGACGCGAGCCGCCAGTACGAATACCCGCTTCTGTCCCGGGGACAGATTCGAGCGATATTGGCTGCTGATCTGCGAACCCCGTTCGATTAGCACGACGCTGCCATCGTCGGAATACACATTCTTGGTCACCGTACAGGTCGAAATGCCTGCCTCGGTCGAGTCGAAGGCCGTGTCACCCACGCAATCGATCTTGGCGCCCTGTGCGAGCACCAGACTCCGATTGCCGAGTGTCCCGGCCTGCACACGCGGCGTAGTGCTCGGCGTCAGCGCCTGGGCGAGCGCGCCGCCAGCCTGCCCCGATCCTTGAGCCAGCGCCCCTGCAACACGCGTTACGCCGGCTGCAACCGAGGAAGCTGCGCCCGTCACCCCACCCGGCTCCAGCGTGCCGGGCTCCGCACCCGCCGAGCCCGGCCCACTACCCGTCGCGAGCAGCGGTGCGTCGTAGTAGCTGTGCGGTGCCGCAGCGCGTCCGGTATGAGCAGGCGTGAGCGCACCCGACGTGGGCGCGGCAGGAGCTGCAATCGGACTCGCTGGTACCGGAGCCAAAGCTGCGCTACCCGACGACGCAGGCAGATCCTTGAACAAGCGCCCCTGAGAAGACGTGCCCGCCACCGCATCGCGCCGCGCCTTCGCTTCGGCATCGTGCCGCGCGAGGAAACCGTGCATGGTCCAGACTGCGCCGATGCCGATGACCAGTGTGATCAGGACAGGCGTGAGCCACCAGGCACGCGGACGGACACCGCGGTATTTCCCAAGTTCTGGCATACCGCGATCTGCCGAGATACTTGATGCCCCCTCGTTCTGGTCGTGTCCAGACTGCGAGCCAGCGGCATCGTCGGGCTCGATCGCATTGCGCGGTGTATCGTCATTCATCGCGATGGCTCCGCAGCACGCGCTTCACTCCGTTGACCGTCGTGCCGTCACGGGCCGGTACGCCGTCCATGTCGTAAGCGTCATTCCAGATTCCCACGACCTCTCCTGCCAGCCGCAACACGAAACGCTTCGCCACCTCGTGCACGACGATCGTGTCGCCGTCGATGTGCTTGTCGACGACGCTCTCCGTGTCGTCATCTGCCACGCGAAAAATCGCCGGCATGCGTCGATTGTTCGGAATGCGCAAATAGGTAAAGCGTCCGTCGTCCCATGCCGCGGTCGGTGCGATATCGTCGGCGTTCGGCATGACCTGCATCGAATATCGTGCGTTACGCACGGCTGCTGGCTGCGCAAGACGTTTCGCGACCAGCTCGACATCCGAATTCCCCTGTGCCTGCTTGGTCAACTCATCCAGATAGACGAATGTCACGCGATACATCACACGGCCATTGCCGAACTTCGACTTGAGCGGAAGCACTACCAGATCGAAGCTGTAGCTGTGCCGATCGGTGCGGATTTCGAGATTCGAGTCGTGCGCGGCGAGCTGCGGCTTCAGGTACACATCATGATCGCCCTTGCTCGCCACCACCTGCCAGCCATCCCGATCTCCGGGAGCGACGACCCGAATATGCTCGTGTGGCCCCAACGCAATGTGCGTCGCGAAGCCACGCTGGGCCTCGACGCGCACCACGTCATCCGCTCGATAGATCACCTGGCGGACACGCGAGTCTTCATTCCATCCGGGGAGATCGACAGCCTGCACTGCACCTGCGAACAACATGGTTACCAGCACAGCTCCCAAAGGAAGCGCTTTCATGGTGTGCCTCCTGCTGATGACGCTGGCGGCGTGTATTCCGCATCGCGGCTATAGGCGGTGACCTTGAAGCCGAACGGATTGGCGATCGCCACGCTCTCGCGCGTGAACACCGGCGGTCGGTAGGTATAAGCCAGTGTGATCACGAAGCGCTGCGCAGGCTCGGCATGAGCCTCGCCGTTCTTGAACGATGTGCGCTCGACATGCACGACCGCATGGCCCGGTTCGTCGGGTGGCAGCGTGATCGAAAGAATCCGGACGCGCCGTTCGATACCCGCTCCTAACTGCTGGTCCAGTGCGTCCGGACCGCTGTAAATACCGCGATAATCGCGGGCGACGGCGTCATCGCTCATCGCGAGCACGCTGTCATAGTCCATCTGCAGCAGTCCCCAGTCGTAGCGCTCGCGGGCTCGCACATAGTTCTCGACCCAGTGCTTGTCCTGGATTTCCTTTGTGTGCACATGGCGCGCGTCGAGCACGTCGATCACCTGGGATTCGCCCGTCAGGCGATCGACCTCGATCGGCAAGGGGACCACGCGATAGAACGGCACCATCACCGCAAGCGCAATGGCACAAAACACCGCGACACCGACCGCCGCATACGCGACATACCACGCACGTCGTTCAGAGCGCTCCTGGAGGTCAGTCAGCGACGCTTCGATGTCGAGCACGCGGCCATAATCGTGCGACGCGTTCATGATCGGTCTCCAACATCCGACGATGCCGGCTGGTTCGGAGCGGTGGGCACCGCCATTGGCCAGTCCGGGACGGGCGGCACGCGATTGATCGGCACGCGATGCAAACCGTCCGGCAACACGGGTTTCGGTGGCCCGCTGCTGCAAGCGGCCAGACTCCAGGCGAGGCAACCGGCCAACGTCAGTGAGCTCAGCTTGAACATGACGTCACCTCAGTTTCCGAATGACACAGGCACCATTCGGTCCTGTGGCCGTTTGGTCTTGCCCGCCCGGCTCAATACCAGTTCGCTCCGCTGTTCGGCCACGAGCTTGTCCTCGGTCTCGGCCAGCATCCGGAAGAGCTGCAGCTTCGTCATCTCGTTGCCGACCGCTGTCGATTCCGTTTGAATGCGCGCCTGTAACTCGGCCACGCCCTTCGGATCCTGCGTCGCATTGATCTGTTGCGCCAAGCTCTGGATCTGGTTCAGCTCCTGCAGTTCGGTTTGATATGCTTGCAAGCCGAACGCCTTGTCCTGGTACGGCTTGTTGAGCGCGCGCTGGCATACCTGCTGATTGATTCCCGTCTGGTCCTCGCAGTTGTAGATCTGACTGGCCGAGCGCAACGCCTGCGCGCTGCCGGTCAGGCCCGCGTAGCCACCGTTCTGGATTGCGGTATAGACGCTCTGCCAATTCGACGGCAACGAGTTGGCGACGACTGGATTGCTCAGCAGCGCACCGAAGCCGCGTGTACCGACCGTCGACTGGTAGATCTGGATTTCCTGCTGCACCTGCTGCTTGAGTTGACCGACAGTGGCAATGGCCTGCACC
Source organism: Burkholderia sp. BCC1993 (assembly GCF_905339865.1). Taxonomy (NCBI): domain Bacteria; kingdom Pseudomonadati; phylum Pseudomonadota; class Betaproteobacteria; order Burkholderiales; family Burkholderiaceae; genus Burkholderia; species Burkholderia sp. BCC1993. Next base: position 208,405 of record NZ_CAJPGZ010000015.1, read on the forward strand.
ACGTTCTGCGCGTCATAGACCGGGATCCCTTGCCCGTGAGCACCGACGCACGATGCCGCCCACACGCATGCGGCATGCATCCATCTGTTTCGTCCGTTCATGGTCGTCACCTCCTTTTCAACTGCTCTGCTGGCCCAGATTCGCGCGCGCAACGCGCTGGTAAGCCGGCGCTGCGCCGCCGCCCGATCCACCACTCGATCCGCCACCCGAACCGGTCCGGTCGCGAATCTCACCTCCGGAGCGCGGTCCTTGTCCGTTACGGCTGAACGCCCGTCCAATCGCCGTGACGAGACTTCGTGATGCCATGCCAGCCGCAAACGCCCCAAAGCCCGATAGGGTTGCGCCGCCAGACAGGCCGGCCGCAACAGATGGCAACTGCCAACCGACCATCGCGAGGAACAAGCCGGTCGCAAACATGCCAATCGCGGCGGCGGCCGGAGCGGCATCGTCAAGGGAGGCGGAAATGGCTTGCATCAGGGCTGACGAGTCGGCACCGGGGGAACTGCTCGTCGCATGGAGCGAGGTGAGCTCGGCCGAGAACGCCGTGAGCGCCATACCGAGGAACGCTGCGACAAGGACCTGCAGCAACGCGTAATTGGCAAGCTTCGCGGTCCACGCTTCGAAAAACCGCGCGGTCGGCGCAAATGCCCCGCACGCGATGAAGATCGGGCCCAGTCCGAGCACGAGTTCGAGCAGCATCCTCGCCATCACCACCTCGAAGGCCAGGACAATCAAAAAGATCGAGCCACCGAGCGCGGCGGTCAGGCCGCAGAGGAAATCCCCCATCGCGGCGGCCAGACCGCTCGGGCTGATCCCCTCGTGCGTCGCCTTGTTGAAGTAGGCGTCCATCACGAGGTCAACCTGCTGGTCGTAGCAGTCGAGCGTCTCATAAATGCTGGTCGCAGCAGCCTGTCCTGTTACGCTACTGCCATTGGTCGAGCCGCATCCCGGATTACCCCCAACCGTCGTGTTCGCCGCATTCTGGATTGTCTGGGCCAGCCCCGCCGTTGCACCGTTGACCGCACCGACGACGTGCTGCTGGTAGATCCCGGCGCTCAACGCGAACGCCAGCGTGATCGCCACTTTCAACCCTCGCCAGGCAAATGCCGGCACGGCCTCGTGGGCCTCGCCGCGTACCACCGCGAGACCATAGGCCAGCACCCAGATCGTCACGGCCGTGGTCGCAACGGGCACGAGTGCCCCGGAAAGCGCCGACGACACATTCGTCACGTAGCTCGACATGCCGTTTTCAAGGGTGCCACCCACGGCGGTAAAGAGGCCGCTCATCACGCACCTCCCGGACCTGGCTTTGAAGACGGTCGCGCTCCGACCTGCGCCGCGCGGCGCTTCGCGAGCTCGTCGTGGAATACGGGTAGCCAATCGTGCGGTGCGTCGCCGACCTGAGCGCGGATCGTGTCGAGCAATTCCACGTTGTCGGTCGTGCCAGAGAGCACATCGAGCACATCGCCGAGCCCGGCGAGATCGAGCCGGCCGATCGCGGAGCGATGGCCTTGCTTGACGAGGAACAGGCGGCTGCTCTCGCCCAGGTTGCGCACGATATTGAATTCCGCTTCGGTCAGCTTGAAGCCATGCACGTAATCGTCGTAGTCGGCACGCGGATTCGGCAGGAAGAAGAATGTCGCGCTCTGCTCGATCAGCGCACTCGCGATGTCACTACGCAACACATCGGCCGGCGACTGAGTGTCGAAAATCCCAAGCCCGTTTTGTTTGCGGATCGTCTTCTGCTTGTTTTTGGCAAAATCGGTAAAGACCGGATCGCTGAGCCGCTTCCAGAATTCGGTCATCACGTAAATGAAGCGTCGACCATCAATCAAGTGCTCGGTCCGATGCAGCAGGTACATCGTGACGGGCGTCGACACCTCGGTATCGTCCAGCAGCTCGGTATCGTCGAACCCAAACAGGTCCGCGTGCGCCAGATCGATGCGATCGGCCGGATTGTCCAACACCCAACCCAGACGCCCGCCCGCACACCATTTCGCCAATCGCGCGTGCAAGCTGTTTTCACCGACGTTCGGCAAAAGCTGCCGTACCATCGACAGGCGGCGCAGCGGTGTATCCATACGCGCGACCTCGCGAACAGCACGCGAGATGTCGAGTTCGTCCTTCGCCGACAGCGGCGCACCGATGTCGACGAGTTTGCGCACAAGGCGCTCCCAAAAGTCGATCGCCAGTTCATCCGGCGCCATCTGGAACGGATTCAGCCCAGTTGGTTCACCGCGGCGGAATACCGTATAGGTCCCACCCATCGCACGAATCGCGATCTCCGTGCCGCGGTCCTTGTCAAACAGCACGGCTGTGATGCCATACTTGGTCGCCATGGCCAGCAGGAATAGCTCGAGCACCGTCTTGCCCGCGCCGGCTCGGCCGATGATCTGGGTGTTGGCAAGCGCCTTCTCGTCGAACGAGTCCTGCTTGTCCGGTGTCGCGTGGAAGTTCAGATAGAGTGGCTGGCCGCTCGGCGTCTTGACGATCGTGATTGCCTCGCCCCACGGATTACCGTCACGTTTGCCGGTCGCGAAGTTGTGCAGACTCGCCAGGCCACAAAAATTGCGCGACGTGAGCTTTGCCTCGCGCGGCCGGTAGCGCCAGTTGGCCGGCAGTTGCGCGAACCACGCCGCATCAGCCACCAGATCGATCAGTGCCGTCTGGAAGCCGGCATCGGCCAGTTGCGTACGGGCTTTGGCGATGCTTCGTGACACTTCGTCCAGCGTGTCACCGAGCACCGCCAGCGAATAGTGGTACTCGCCGAGAACGAAATTCCCGTTGATCAGCTCATCGAGCGCCTGGTCGATCGCTTCGACCTGGGACACAGCGACATCTTCGCCGGCGATGAGCTGATTGTGCTGCCGCTCCAGCGCTTCCTTCCCGGTGGGTTTGTCCAGGATCGTAAAGCTCTGCGTCTCGATATACTCGAAGTCGCCGTACAGCAAGCCATTGAGCATGCCTGGTTCGGTGTCTTCCGGATAATCCTTGAGGTCGAGCATCGCCGCGAAGCGCGTTTTCGTCGGCATACGAATCTCGACTTTCTCAGCACCGACAAACAGCCGCGAAATCGGCAGTGCCTCGCGAATCGAGCCGGTGGGCACAGGCTCACGCTCCCAGACTCCGTTGACCAGATAGCCGAGCAATTCCAGCGCCGACGAATAGCGGCGCGAGGTCCGCCCGACGAGGCTGGGCCGGCGATAAACGCCAAGCGCAATCGGCTCGTACGGTTTGAGGCTGGATTCAACCTGGGCGGCGAGCTCCGTCATGACCTTCAATGCGTCGGTCTGATCGCGTCGGATATCGTCGCGCGTGCGGCGTGCCGCACGGCTGAAGACACGTCCCAGTCGCGTGCGGTTTGGCCGGTAGACCACCGTCAGATACAACTCGTTGGCCATCATCCGGTAGCCCGAAAAGCTCCCGTAGTAGCGTGTCGCCAGCTCCTCGCAAAAGCGATTGCGGTACTGGGTCGAAAACTGGTCCGACACCCGCCGACGCAAACGATGCGACCACAGCGACACATGGCCGCCCGCGAGTCCGCGCACGAACTGGTTGAACCCGTCATGCCGCGCGAGGATGTCGGCGGGATCGGCCGCCTCAAAGGCGATGCCGGCGATCTTCCAGATTTGCACGTAGTCGCCTTCGCGCGTCTTAATAATGTGGTCGGTCACATGTGTCGAGTACGGGATATAGCCGGCAAGCGGTACTTCCCGGTTCGCGATGGACACGATCGGCATCTTTCCCTCCATCTCACGCCCTCCTCTTCAGGCGTACCGGCACATAGGCATGCACGCCCCAGAAGCGGCGATTGCGCTGGCACAGCGCCATACGAACGCGTTGCCCGTGCTGCGCGAGCCGCTGGTCGTCATGGCGAGTGATCCACCGCATCGCGACGAACACGGGAATCATCAGAAAGAGGATCGCGACGCCCAGCAGAGGACTGGCCAGCAGTGCCCAGATGGCCGGAATCAGCATGCCGCCGCCGATCATCAGGAACGGAACCAGCGGCACCCCCCACAGCATCGCGGGACGGGTGCAGCCTTTGAAGACGGGATCTTTGAGTGCGTGCATGGTTCGGCGCCGCCCGGATCAACTCGTCGGGATCAACATGCCGGCGATGACCGTCGCGCAACCGACGAACAGGCCGCCGATAAACACATTCGCGATATCACCGAACCGGGCGTGCTGAAACATCATTCGAAATCCCGCCCAGATAATGGAAATCGAACAGATCACGCCGCCGACGCTCAACAGTGTTGTCTGGATCATGTTCAGCAGCGCATTGACCTGAGAGAGTTGCGCCCATGCCGGAACAACGAACATCAGGGACGAAGCGGCCAGAGCGATTGCGCGAGCCGTTCTTCGCCCGGATAGCAGTCTCACCATCCACACATCGATAACGCATTTATTGCATCGTATTACTAAGTACATGTCCGACTCCGCGTCGATTGATCACCACCTGATTCCTAAAATGAAGAGCTAGAACACCACTGCACTCGCGTCCGGTTCGCGCTCCGGATCCGCAGCGGGCGACACCGCATTCACTCCGTCGTAATCCCGTCGCGGTGGCTGCTGAATCAAAGATCGAGAGCGTGATGAACGGATAGGCGGCACAGAACCGATCGGTAAGACCGGAATAGGCACGATCTCCGGTACGGAAGACTTCAGCGTCGCGGCGTTCTCGACGACATGCTGTACGTAGCCCGTCCGGTAGCCGGTCGAGAAATTACCGCTCGCATAGCAGGACAGACCCGCGCGCAGCGCGGCTTGGACATCAGATTGATGATCGGTCAGTACACGGAACTCGCTGGCCTTCGCCGCCGCGCTAAAACAACGGTGGAGGATCGCCGCACCGGCCGCCAAGTTGCGGCACGGCTCAAACGCGTTCTCGGGGGTCATGCCGTAGGCCGGCCAATTCTCCCGATTCACCTGCGCGAGTCCGACGCTGAAGTTCCAGCCGGTCTCCTCCAACGCACGTGCTGTCGCGACCGCTTCGGTTGCACTCAATGGCTGTCGCCGCAACCGACCGTGTACGACGCCAATCGCGTAGGGATTGAATCCAGATTCGGTCCGCACGATCGCCGCCATCGTGGTCGGGTCGATCTGCGGCGCACAGCGTTGCGCGATGGACAAGAAATCGAGCGGCATCATCGATTCCTCCAACCAAGTCGATTGACCTGCTGCAGGTGATCCGCTGTCGAATTTGCAAGGTCATAGGTCGACGGTGCGCTGCCAGCGCCATAGAATTTCGTGACCGTCGGTCTCTGGTTTCCGACACGCCGCCAGACACGATCATCGAGTTGATAGTCGACCTTGGCGTTGATCGCACCAATTGCCCGGCACATACGTTCGCTCTGCTCCGACCCGGCCCAGTACAACATGGGTTCTCGGCAATAGCTGGCGTCGGCGAACGTGTTGGTCGCCGATCCGCCTCGCGCGCCACCTGTAGCGAAATCGCAAGTTGGAAACGGATCACCGTGTCGCAGCGCGTCCCATAATCTTTCGATTGGCGGTTCACATTCCGCGTACTGCTCCGGGCCACCCGGATTAGACAGACACAACATCACCTGACAGCCCCAATCGTCCGCATGCGTCACATCGGGCCACGCCATGAACGTGCCAAGCACGACGGCAATCGAAACCAAACCGAACCGCACAGTTCGGCGTATATTCGGAATCGACGTGAACTTACACATGACACGCCTCGCTCCATTCCGATTGCAACGGGGCTTCGCGTATGGCATCGAGTCGTCGAACGATCACATCGAAACACGCGCTCATGGCCTGCCATTCGCGATGAACTGCCAAATCGCCTCGGATCTGATCTGCAACCGATATTCCACGCGCCTGCGCCCGCGAAATGGCGTCGAACCGGGGCAGCAGTAAAAAGCTTTCGGGGCGTTGATCATGTGGAACCAGCCACGCACCCATGGACGCCTCGAACCGCTTAAGCTGGGTCTGCTGATGCGGCGTCGGCTCGAGGCAGTTGGGCACGATGCCGATAAAACAGAGCGACGGATTGAGTCGGGCGCGTACATTGCGCACACCGTTACTGCCATTGACGAAATCGACGACCTGCTCCGTCGTGTCCGGCGACAGAAGCACAGGACTGATTAGCGCATCCGCGAGTGCTGCCGCACATATGGCACGCAAATCAGGCCACGGCGGACTGTCGATCAGGCAAAGGTCGAACAAGGGATCGATCTGGGACAACAAATGTCGCAAGTTGGCGTAACATCGCGCGCCGGCCGGATCGTCCCGATACGCAATGCCAGGGATTTCGGTAGCGGCGAGTACACCGATGCACGGTCTGGCCGTGTCAGACAGTCGATTGCGCCGAACATTGGATGACGGGCACTTCGTCATGCACGCGCAGGTGCCGCGTGTGAGCGAAATGGCACTGCATGCCGGCTCGGCCAGATCAAGCACCAACACCCGGTGTCCACGTACCAGACGAAGATAATGGGCGAACTGACACACGAACGTCGTTCTGCCTGTACCACCATGAGCCGAAGCCACTAGAAGCGATTTCATGACCGTCTTTCCTCGGATGAGCTCCGAGCGTCGACGGCTGTCCATGAAAAAGAGAACCCGCGGCGTCACAAAGACCACCGCGGGTTCAACGGGGAATCTTGAAACCCAACCAGCAAACAAAAAGCCTGCGATTGCGAACCAATCGCAGGCCTTCTCATGTGCACTACGGCACACCCTTACACTGACATCGATGCATCGGGGCCGCTAACGCGTACTCGGTCGTGCTACGCACGTTGACCGGATCAGATTGTTGGCTTCACTGTAGGTCAGCCGTCACGGCGATTCAAGCGCCGACGCTCGCCAACAGAACGCATCTCGTTCCCAGTCGCGCCGCAATATTCCTTGCTGTTCCTATATTTATTTTTTGTTCATCAAGAACGTGATCTTGTCCACAACGCATCATCACGATGCGCCTGCGCTTCGCGCTGCGTGAGCGCCTATGCAACTGACATCGCCGAACTTTCATCCCGCGAACGCTATTGTGTGAACTTGCCTTCCTCAAGGGCGCGGGCAAGCGCAGACCGCGCAGCATGGAGTTCGAGATCGAACAGACGACGTGGATGGCGAACAATCTTCAGTCGTCGACACACGACCTCCCGACTCGCATGCCAGAGGTAGACCATCCGCAGAACCTCCCGATGTCGTGGCTGCAGCGTTCGCCACGCCCGGGTTACACGTTCGGCATCGCTGGGATCGTACGCGCCGCGATTCGACTGCCCCCAATTGCGAAGACGCTCATCGAGTGACGGCGATTGCTCATCGTGCTTCACCGCCATCTCCCCTGCCTTCCGTCTCGTGCGCCTGTGATGCTCGATATCGCGACGGATCGGCCAGGAATTGTTCGATATCGGTCGCCCGCCACCCTACCATTCGTCCACCAAGCGGAATGGCAGGCGGAAACGTTCCGTCTCGCATGCGCTTATAGATTGTCGATCTCGATAGGCCCGTGCACCGCTCGACTTGTCGGCGGCGCAAGATCGTTCGCGTTCCATCATCATTCCAAGACATGATTGGCCCTCCATATCCGGCACGAACATGGCCGGAACTGAAAGGCATTCAAGCAGCAAGGATGACCAGATACCAAACCCGTCGTACCGACGGGACATTCCGTCGGTTAAAAATGGTGTCTCTCCAAAGATTGCACACGACATGCTCGTGATCCGTCGCAGCGAAGCCTGGCAACGCCATCGCGTTTCGATGCGACCTTTCCACAGTGACCGATGTGGTATTGGTCACGCGGAGGCTGAAAGGATGATCGCAGGATGCGCTTACGGTAAGCTGTTTGGCTTCACGGCGCCGCGCCCGACGTCGGAACGGGTGACCGGATCTGTCCGGTCATGAATCGTTGAAGGTCTTCCCAAGCGGTGCAGTACCTGTACATCGGCACCGCCGCCAACTGCTCGTCATGGACGACCAACAGCTGCTCGATCGTGGACTGCTCGCGATCGAGCAACAACCAGGCAGCGCCCTGCTCCGCACGTGCAATGCAGGCCTCCAAAGCGGCCTCGGCTTGCCGGTACAGGTTCAAATCCGCCCCCGCTCCCGTCTCGTTGCGCATATAGAATGCGAGATAGACGACCCGTAGCAGACAACTAATTTGCTCTTCTCCCCCGTGACCAGCCCTTACAGCGGCCAGTGCCATATGATTTTCGAGGGACAGCGCTCGGACCTTCGCGGTCGGCAACGGCAGAAGGTCGCCTTTGGTAAGCGGCTTGCGCCCCGCGCGTCGGACTTTCGGCAAAACCATGAGCCATGAAGTGTTCGTGATGATGTTGGGACATGATACCGCGAGCCTCACGTCGAGGCAGAGCGCACCGTGCTCTGTCGAATCGATGCGTGCGCAACGCAGCCGAAGTCGGATACCCGCCCGGCTGCGTTCTGCTGCAATGAAGCGGCGCAACTTAGAACTTGACCCGCATCCCGGCGCCTACACTATTGCCAGTCGACACACCTGTGATCGTGTCATAACGCCAAGCCGCATACACATCGGTCCGCTTCGACAACGGGTAGTCGTAGCCGAGCGCGAGCGTCGACCAACGGAGATGATCTCCGACCGACGGTCGCCGCCGCGTTCCCGCCCACGACATCAGTACGCTTCCTAACCCTATCCGAACGCTTGCCCCGAGCTGCACCGTATCGTCCGTGACGCGATTGTTGTTGTCCACGCGCTCGTACTGGGCGAACAGCTTGACCACACTCCACCGATACGCGCCACCGACCATCCATGCAGTCTGCGTAGTGGCGCCGTTCAGAAACAGCGATGCCGTGTGCAGACTCTGCACGGCGGCCGTCGCCGAAAACGGGCCGCCGAAATACAAGACGTTCGCGCTGTAGTTGGCCTGCCCGGCATGGCCGGCAATGCCGGCATTGCTGTAAAGCAGGCTTCCGGACAGACCGGCGACCTCGGGTGTCTGATAAAGGAGCGAATTATCGATCGCCGTGTCGCTCTGGAGTGACGCAGCACCCATGCCCGAGCCAAGGAAACTATGCACGACAATCGGCGAGAAGACGAACGAGTTGCCGAACGGATTGAACAGCAGCGTCGACACGAACAGCGGCGCGGTATTGCGCCCCAGCGTCAACGCTCCGAAATGGCCGCTCAGACCAACGAAGGCGTTTCGCCCGAAAAATGACTGTCCAGGAAACGAGCCGGCCTGGCCGCCGTTGATGCGATAAAAGCTCTCGAGCGTGAAGACGGCCTTCATCCCCCCGCCCAGATCCTCCGTACCGGACATCCCCCAATACGAAGTCGTCATCCCGCCAGAGCCGACTTGCCACGCGTTGCCGGCGGCACCAGCAGGATGCACTTCGCCAATGAATGCGTCCGCTAACCCATACAGCGAGACCGATGATTGCGCATGTGCGACCCCGGCACCGGTGCACACGCCCAACGTTACAGCCAACTTAGCCACGCTTCCCCGAAATGTTCTTATCTGCATGATGTCTCCTTCGTCTTTGTGATTGTTTGTTCGTGTCGTGCCGTCTTGGCATCGACACTGTTCAGTCCGGTCGCACACGCGCGAGCGGTCTACCCCTGTCGGCCAGCGCGATCGCCACCACGATCTCGTTCGGCGCTGGCGCATCGGCGAGCGTCAGCGAGACCGTGTCAAAGTGGTCAAAGCTCCACATGTCGGTGCTGCCGTGGAGCGGAATGTCCACACATGCGCCTGGCGCGGCACGTTTGGTCACCGACGGAATCAACGACGTGGCGCCTGGCAAGCTCTCGCGCATGGCCCTTCCCATACGGGGATGCAAGAGTGCCGCCGCACATTCGAGCGGTACCGCGCTGCCCACGAGCGCGGCCTTGCCGTAGGCCTGAATTGTCGACGGCGCGACATCCAGCGCCCATCGCGCCCGTCCGGTCAGCAACGTGCCAAGCTCAGCGCCCAGTTCATAGAGCGGCTCGAGCGCCGCGAGCGGCGCGTCCGCGTGCCAGTCGTCGAATCGGAGAACTGCTGCCGCCACGACCTGCCGATGTGGCGGGTCAACCGGTACGTGCAACTCGGTGCGCCGCTCGAGGAGGTGGACGACGAATTTGGTGATGGGCAGATTCATGTCAGCACCTCCACGCCCTCAGTCTGGCCTTGCATTGCTTCTGGTGGAGCCGGAAACGGGCCACGTGCGGACTCGTACGCCCGTGCCGCGCGCAGCACCAGCGCATCGCCGCCCGACGGCCCGATGATCTGTAGGCCCGTCGGCAACCCGCCAGGCAAACCACACGGCACGCTCGCCGCCGGCAACCCAGTCTGGTTGCACCACGACGTCAACGGCGGCGCCATGCGCGATTGCTCGGGGCGTCCCTCCGCGAGCGGCGGGGCACAATGGAATGTCGGCGTGAGCAGCAAGTCGTAGTCTTCAAAGAACGCGGCCATCGCGACCGTCAGCGCGTGACGCGCCTGAAGCGCATCGACGAAGGTCGAAGTGAGGACGCTACCGCCGGCCTCAGCCAACGCAGACACGTCCGGATCGAGCTGCGGCCGCGCAGAGGGAGGAAGCTGCCGGGCCCTTTGTGCAAAGAAGACCGCCCACTGGATTGCGTGCATGCGACTCTCCAGATAGCCGTCCAGCGGCTTCACATCCGTTTCCTCGACCTGTGCCCCGAGCGCTTCGAACAGGCCCACCGCCTGACGGACACTCACGGTGATGTCAGGCTCAACCTGCACACCCGCAGGCGCCGGGCAATAGGCAATGCGCAATCCGGCGATGCCATCATCCAGACCGATGCGCAGATCGGAACCAGCAGAAGCCGGTCTTCGAGCATCGCTCTGGCGGGACATCACGGTCAGCATCAGCGCCGCGTCGCTTACGCAACGCGCGATCGGACCAAGCGTCGACAGGTGAGTCCAACTCACCGCCGCGCCAGCTGGCACCCGGTTGAACGACGGTTTCATTCCGACCACCCCGCTCCAGCATGCTGGGACGCGGATCGACCCACCGCCATCGGTGGCCAGCGACAACGGTCCCATGCCGAGTGCAACCGCTACAGCTGATCCGCCGCTGCTCCCGCCGGACGTGAGACGCCGATCCCATGGGTTGCGGGTAATGCCAGTGAGCGGACTGTCCGTGACGATCTTGTTGCCAAACTCTGAGGTCGTGGTTTTGCCGAACAGCAGCGCGCCGGCCTGTCGCAGTCGTGCGACCGCGGGTGCGTCATCGGCCTCCGGCGCGCTGGGTGACGTGAGCGATCCATATCGGGTAGGCAGTCCGCGCACGGCGACGAGGTCCTTGACCGAGACCGGCACGCCATCCAGCAATCCGCATGGCTCCCCGCGCATCCAGCGTTGCTCCGACTCGCGTGCGGCGGCCAGCGCGCTGTCCTCGTCGAGGTTGCACACGCCGTTGACAAGGGGATTGACGAGCGCGACCTGGTCCAGAACCGCGCAAATAACCTCGACAGGCGAGAACGAGCGGCGCCGGTAGCCGACCATGAGCTGCTCGACGTTCATTCCCAGTACGTCATTCATATGTATTCCCAAATAATTGAGAGAAATTGGAACGTGTTTGATTACCTCATGCCTATCCCTCGCACTGCGGTGGAATTGGTCCGGCCGAGTCCAACACCGCGAAACCGTTGTCCGACAGCGCCCTGCCGATACGGGTTTGGCATAACACATGGTCGCCGTCCTGGCTCACGCCCGCCTTGCCACGCGGCAAATTCAACGAAACACCCGACAGCGCGGCTTTCACGCGGGTGACGTCGACGCTGCCGGCCACCTTGACAGCCGCTGCAAACAGGCGAAGTCCGGCATACGTGCACTCGCCGTGCGGTAGCACCACGGCCAACTGCCCTAACCGAGGGTCGTTTGGGCCAGCTTCATGCGCCGTGTAACGCGCGAGAAAATCCCGGTTCTCAGGGTTGTCGACGCTCATGAAATACGAGGAAACGCCAACGATCCCGGTCGACGCGCCCGTGGTCGCGATCGACAGCGACTCGTGCGCAATGTCAGTCACCAGTTGCGGGTTCATGCCGAACGAGCGGTACTGCTTGACGAAGGTGACCGGGTCGTCGCCGATGCTGTGCCAGACGATCTGTGGGCGCTGGCTTGCGATCTGCTGCAACACCGCACCATAATCGCGTGTGCCGAACGGCAACCAATACACGTTGAGAAACTGCCCGCTGTAACGCTTCACCGCTGCCTGCAGCGCGGGCACCAGCACTTTGCGGTTGCTGCCGATGTCCGAGACCACCGCGCAAACCGTGCGACCACCCTTGCGCATCAGCCAATCGATCAGTGGATCGACGCGCTGGTTGACAGTCAGGCCCGTAGTGAACAGATTCGGATCGCAGCGCCCCTCGTCGAAGTTCGGGTAGATCACCAGCCGCCCAGCCGACTTGGCGGCCTGCAACGCAGCTTCGCGCTCGGACGGTAGCACCATGCCGGTCAGGACCGCGACCTCATCGCGCATCAACAGTTGCCGGGCCTTCTGCAGCGTCACGGCGGTGGACATCTGGGTATCCTCGACGCTCAGTTGCAACGGGCGTCCCAGCAATCCACCGGCGGCGTTGATTTCGTCGACAGCCAACTGCGCGCAGTTGCGGTTGGTCTCGCCCACGCGGGTGAGCGGACCGCTCAATGGCGCGAGCAAGCCGATCTTGAGCGGCGTGGTAGCCCGTACCAACGACGGCATGGCAGAAGTGGTGAGTGCGCCGACGACACTGAATAAGGCGGTTCGGGTAAAGGCGCGACGATTCATCGTAGTCTTCATCGGGTGAGGTCCAGGTGGGAATGCGTCGAATGTGGTGAAGAAATTGAAAACGTGTCAGACTCGGTGGCCGGCGACAGGTATTGCGCCAACGGATGAGCCCCCGCCGAACCGCTTCGTGGCTCGATGTGGCCGGCATGGGCAACTCGTCCATTCTTGAGCACGATGCAGCGCTGCGCGCTGCGCAGCACGAGATCGAAGTTCTGCTCGACGAGGAGCACGGCGAGCCGCGATCGGCGGCACAACGTTGGGATGACCTCGCCGATCAGTTCGACCAGATTCGGCTGCACACCGTCGGACGGTTCGTCCAGCAACAGCAGTTTCGGCTGACCGCACAGCGCGCGGGCAATCGCGAGCACCTGCTGTTCGCCACCGGAAAGCGTGCCGCCGTGCTGCGAGAGCCGCGACTTGAGGATCGGGAAGTACTCGAACACCTCGTCGAGAATCGCCCCACCGCCGGCCGCCTGCGTGCCCATCATGAGGTTCTCGCGCACGGTCAGTTTCGGGAAGATCCAACGCCCCTGCGGAACCAATCCAATACCGCGCCGGGCGATCGCATGGGTCCGTAGTCCGGTGATGGACTGCCCCTGAAACAAGACATCGCCGTATACGCGCGGCAGCAGGCCCATAATCGCCTTGACCAGCGTCGTCTTGCCCGCGCCATTGCAGCCAAGCACACCGACCACTTCGTTAGGTCCAACCTCGAGGTCGATCTGCTGCAGTACTGCGACATCGCCGTAGCCGGCCGACAGATTCTCAATGTGCAACATGGCTTGCCCCCTGACCGAGATAGATACGCCGGATTTCGTCGTCGCGTGCGATGTCGGCATAACTGCCCTGGCGGACGATCTGCCCGCGATGCATGACCCATGTCTCGCACCGCAGCGCCTCGACAAAGGTCAAATCGTGCTCGATCGCCAATACCGCGCAGCGCTCGCGCAAACGGTGGATCAAACGCACGAGCCGCTGTGCATCGTTGGCCGACAGGCCGGCGGCGGGCTCGTCGAGCAGCAGCAGTGCCGGTTGGCACATCATCGCCATGCCAATCTCGAGCCACTGTCGCTCGCCGTGCGGCAAGTGCATTGCGATCTCTGCTGCCTCAACCGACAGCCCGATCTCATCGAGGATCGCGTCCGGATCCGGCATCGGCGTGTTCCGATACGCCGCGACGCCGAGGCCAGCGACGACGAGGTTCTCGCGCACGCTCATCGCCAGAAACGTGTTGGTGCCCTGGAACTTGCGCACCACGCCACGCCGGCAGAACTGATGCATCGGCCGGCCCGTCACGCGCTCGCCGGCGAGATACAACTCTCCGGCGCCTGGTGCGATCGCCCCGGACAACAGCCCGACCAGCGTGCTCTTGCCGGCGCCGTTCGGGCCAATGACGCACAGCAGGTCGCGCGGGCCGATCGTCACGTCGACGTTGTCGACTGCGTGAATGCCGCCGAATGCGCGGTGCAGCCCCTCGCCCTTCATCAACGGTGCGTTCATCACCGCCCTCCTTCCACGTGCTCGGCGCGTTGCATGGCGGCTCGCCCTAGGCGGTTCCGACCGATTCGCCGCACGCCAGTGATCAAGCCACGAGGCCAGACCCCGTTCGGCAAGAACAGCACGCAGCCGAGGAACAACGCACCGAACAACAGCGGCCATCCGTCGGTGCTGACGCTCGATACGATTTGCTTGAGCAGCGTGAGCGCGACCGCCACGAGTACCGGACCGCCGAGCGTGCCGCGCCCACCGATCGCGACCCAGAGAATGACCTCGGTGGCCAGCACCGGTGAGAACACGTCCGGCGCTACGACGCCCGAACACGTGGCCATCAGCACACCAGCGATTGCGGCAAGCCCCGCCGACGCGGTAAACACGAGCAGCAGGTGCGCCGAAGTGTGATAACCGCACGCTTTCGCACGCCATTCGTTGGTAGCAATCGCCGACAGAACCTTGCCGTATCGGCTGCGGCACACGAGCCAGGTCGTGACGAGCAACATGGCAAGCACGGCTGCTACCGCGTACCAGGCCCTGCCCGCTCCGCTCAAATCGAGCGTGTGCCCGATCAGTGAAAAGGACAGTCCCGGTATGCCGAGGAGGCCCGTGTCGCCACCCGTGATCGATTGCCAACTCGTCGCCAGTTGCTGGACGATGATCAGCACGGCCATGCTGATAATGGCGAAGAAGTGCAGCCGGACCCCCGCGAACAGCAAGAAGTAGCCCAATACGCCCGCCACCGCCATCGCACAGAACAGTCCAACGATGAGTCCGATGACAGGCGTCTGTCCGAACTGCACGGTGGCGACCGCAAAGCCGTACGCGCCCAGTCCGAAAAACGTCGTATGCCCAAGCGTGAGCACACCCGCCCTGCCCCACAGCAGGTCATAGCTCAGTGCGAGCAATCCCATGATCAGCGCGTCGCGCACGGTCGAGAGCAGGTATGGTCCCAGGCAAAACGGCAGGATCAACGCGGCTGCGACGATCGCGATGCCGACTGCCATCGGGGAAATGTCTTCGATGCTCATTGCCGGCTGCCACAACCAGCGGCGCACGTGTGCAAAAGGTGGTTGGAGCATGACTTAACCTTTACCGTGAAGCTGATGCGCGGCGCTGAAGCCAGGCAACAGACCCTGTGGGCGGAAGCGGATCAGAACGATGGACAGGATCAGCACGATCGCCGAGGCCAGCGACGGATCCACGCGATAGCTGAGCAGCGTCTCGGCCGTGCCGACGAAGGCGCTACCGAACAGGCTCCCGGCGATCGAGCCAATCCCGCCCAGCACGATCACGAAGAACGCCTTGGCGAGATAGGCGACGCCGAGGTGGGACTCCACCGAAACCATGGGTGCCACCAGTACACCGGCGAGTGACGCGAGCGCAGCGCCCCCACAGAAGGCCAGCCGGTTCAGCCGTCGTGTATCGATGCCCACCGCTTCTGCCATCGCCGGATGCTGGATCACCGCGCGCAGCCGTGTGCCAAAGCGCGTGCGAGCGAACAACAGCCAGCACCCTCCCGTCACTGCGAGCGCCACGCCGATCACGAAGAGCCGGTACGCTGGATAGCTGCCCCCCGGCACGGGAATCGCCCCGTTTACGGGCGCATACACCAGCATCGGATGTGTGCCGAAGACGAGTTCGAGAGCCTTCTGGACGATCAGGCTGACCGCGTAGGTCGCGAGGAGCGTGTCGAGCGGCCGTTCATACAGGAGCCGGATCACGAGGCGCTCAAGGCACCAACCGAGCACCGCCCCCACTGCAGGCGCCGCGAACAATGCGAACCAGAACGCATGCGCCCCGCCCAATGATTGCGCTACGGCCAGCGTGTAGGCGCCGATCGTGACCCACTCGGCATGCGCGAGGTTCACGATATCCATCATGCCGAAGATGATCGCGAGGCCTAACGCGACCAGCACCAAAATGCTGACATAACTCAGGATATTGAGGAATACCATAATTATTCGTAGTCCTATATTATTGAGAAATTGAAAATTTCTGTCTACTTTCCCAGCGAAACTAGCCTTTTTCGTCGATTTCAAATCCATCGCGCCGCACCCCAATGCCGGCTGCTTCGGGTCTGTCAAGGCCTGCCCTAGCACAACGATTGAAGTCTTCTCCGTCGCCTGAGCGCTCAAGCAACGCGCGGAGAGATGATGGTCAGCGGTCGCGCTCTAATCTATGTCGGTGTGGTGGCAGCCTGCTCACCCGGCCCGAAAGCGAACTCGTGATAATATAACGTATTACACATATTATAAGGTATAAAGTCCTTCTGCAAGTATTCGTGGAAAAGCACACTCGCGTCTCTACTTCGTGTGGGGATGTCGGTGACAGCTGACGATTTTGAAGACGGAGAACTCGCCAAGACCGTCGGAAAAGCAATTGCAAACAGACGCAAGCGCATGGCGCTCACGCAAGAGCAGTTGTCTGAAGCCGCCGGAATTGCTCAAGCGTCGCTGTCCCATATCGAACGCGGACAGGTTCTGCCGAGCTTGGATCGGCTCGCTCAACTCGCGGCGCTACTACACTGTCGACTCGCGGATCTACTCGCCGAAGCAGGCACTACGCCCGGGGACCGGGCCACGCGCATTCACGAAAAATTGTCTGCGCTCGCGCCGGCCCAACAGGAAGCACTCGAGCGCCTGCTCGACGAAGCGATCAAGTTGGTGACCAATTCACGCGCTGAACCCCGCCGTAAAGCAAGATGATGTAAGCGCGCGTCGATTCGACGCCTTTCCGCCTCCCTCCGATAACGCACGCCTGCACGGTATAAAACAGTCGTGCGGCGCTGACCTTCGCACACCGCCTCCGCCGAGGAAACTGCTCGACTCCGCGGCATGCTTGCCAACGCCGCCGCGCTTGCGCACAAACCTGTTTCCATCGGACTTGCCACTTACAACACTGTCGCCACGGATATGATATCCGCGCGCATGCGTCGAGCGCGTTCGCGCGACTGATGCGTCGCCCATCACGCTGTCCGGCGCTTTGCGGTGTGGAATGCACAACGCACAGCGAACACTGCGCTTCGGCTCCGAATCAACTTCGGCGCGCCCAGCACCTATTTATCATCATTAAATGTACGCTGACCGAGGTGTGGCGTCAACGCGCCGCCATCCAGCGTTTACCCGCAAAACATCCCTATCCTCCGGAGCTTCCCTCAACTTGACAGTCGCATCGATCGCGCCTAATGTTAATTAATGATGATTAATAGGCGACCCGATGAGCAGCGATCTTTGTGACCTGACAGCGCGCGAACTGAGCGCAATCTATGCGGCTGGGCATGCGTCGCCGGTAGACGTCATGCACGCGACCCTCGCGCGCGTCCAGTCGCTCGGCCCGACGGTGAATGCGTTCTGCCGGATCGCCGATGACGCACTCGACCTCGCGCGCGCGTCCGAATCGCGATGGCAGCGCAGTGCGCCGCTAAGTCCGCTCGATGGCATACCGGTCAGCATCAAGGACAACGTCTCGATTGCGGGGCTGCCCACGCGATTCGGATCTCGAGCGACTGCGGCCGAGGCCGCACAATCGGACAGCCCCTGCGTGGCCCACCTGCGCGAAGCTGGCGCGATCTGCTTCGGCAAAACCACCCTGCCCGATTTCGCGCACAAGATCGTCACCGACAGTCCGCTGACCGGCATCACGCGCAATCCGTGGGATTTGTCCCGCACGCCTGGCGGCAGTAGCGGCGGCGCAGCAGCAGCCGTCGCGCTCGGGATAGGCCCGATTGCCATCGGCACGGACGGCGGCGGCTCCATTCGTATTCCCTCCGCCTTTACCGGCACCTTCGGGTTCAAGCCAAGCTTTGGGCGTGTGCCCCATGCGCCACGCGGCCCGTTTGGCCTGCTCAGCCACGTCGGTCCCATGACGCGTTGCGTGGAAGATGCCGCGCAGACGCTGACAATCATCAGTCGGCCGGACAGCCGCGACTGGTACGCGCTGCCATTCGATGGCGCCGACTACGTGCGCGGGCTGCCATGCCAACCCGTGCCGGGCGGCATCCGTGTTGCCAGTAGCCCTACGCTCGGATTGTCGGTCGCCGTCGACGCAGCGATCCACGATGCTGTGACACGGGCTGCCGCGATGTTTCGCGAATGGGGGGCCCTCGTTCGGGTCACCGATCCCCCGGGCGTCGCGCAATGCAATGCGGTCCACACAACCCTTTGGCGTGCCTGCTGCCGTCAACTCACGGACGGGATGATCGACCGTTGGGCCGAGCTCGATCCGTCGCTGCAGGCGTATGCGCAAGCTGGTAACGGCATCTCGCGGGAAGCGTTGCTGGGCGCACTGATCGAACGAGGCGAGTTAGGCGCTGCCGTGAACACGTTCTTCGAACAGCATGACCTCCTCATCTGTCCTGTGTATCCGCGCGTGGCGCCGTCACTTGCCGAGGTGAATTCGAGCAACGCGCTGTTTCCACATTTCACGGCATGGTGCAACCAGCTGGGCATGCCGGCGGCGAGCCTCTATGCCGGGATGACTGCCTCACGCCTGCCCATCGGGATTCAGATTGTAGGCGGCCGTCATGCCGATGCACTGGTACTGTGGGCAAGCCACATGCTCGAACGCGCGTTTGGGCCCGCCCCGTTTGCCGAGCTCGCACATGCGCTCTCCACGCCCACCTCGGCCGCCGACGCAACATCCGCCCGATGCCCGTCCTGATCGTGTTCGCGTGCAAACGGACCGCAATCGAATCATTCAGAGCGCGCGGTCCGTGCGCAGGTCCAGCTCGGAATCGAGCACCAGCTTCTGCTGCAGCGCCGCGTGGACCTTGCGCAGTTGCGCTTCGGCTTCGTCCATGTGCACCGCCATCAGTTGCGCGACCGCATCGGAATCCCGGCGCCGCGCGGCCTCGAGAATCGCACGGTGTGCCGCGACCGTGTTGCGGCCGAACGCTTGATAATCCCGTTGCGTCACGTTTCCGGCCACGATCACCAGCGTGTGCAGCATCTGGTTGATGATCTGGCACAGGCTGCGCAGGAACGCATTCGGATGCGCGGCGGCGAGCACGTCGTGGAAGTGAATGTCTTCGTGGCGTTGATCGAGCGCCTCCTCGTGACGCGCTTCGAACGGCTCGCAAACCGACACGCTGCGCTCGAGCGCCTCGAAGTCCGCGTCGCTCAGATAGGGAACCGCACCCGCCGCTACCATTGGTTCCAGCGTCCGGCGCACCGCATAGATGTCCTCGAGCGTGATGCTTTCGAAGAACAGATAGTTCTGCAGTGACTGGAACGCGCGGGCAAGCGGCACACGCGTGATCGTCGCCCCGCCGTCCGGACCGGTGCTCAAGCTCACTAGCCCTTGCACTTCCAGCGCCTTGAGCGCCTCACGAATCGAGCCTCGGCTGACGTTGAACTGCTGCTGAAGCTCGGCTTCCTTGTCAAGCCGTTTCCCCGGTCGCGCCTGCCCATCATTGATCCGGCGCTTGATCAACTCGGCCACCTGGTCGCCGCGCTTGATCGCGCGCGAACCCCGGTTATCCCGCTGCATCTGCGGCATTTTCTGTTCGGTTGTCCGTTTTCGCCCTGCCATATCGGTCACGTCCGTCGTTGGCCATTCTCTGCTGTATCCCGGCGCCATTATCAGGCATCCGCACTCAGCACGGCCAGATTTCCGACTCC
The DNA here is from genome assembly GCF_905339865.1 of Burkholderia sp. BCC1993. Classification (NCBI taxonomy): domain Bacteria; kingdom Pseudomonadati; phylum Pseudomonadota; class Betaproteobacteria; order Burkholderiales; family Burkholderiaceae; genus Burkholderia; species Burkholderia sp. BCC1993. The sequence continues at coordinate 228,249 of NZ_CAJPGZ010000015.1, forward strand.
ATACGGGCCTCCCTCCCAACGTTAGGAGTAGCCGGGGTGGTAACCAGGACCTACGCTGCAATCCGAACGCCATGCGCCGAGCACCCATCACGTCCCTGCATGTCGGTCACTCGATTTTGGTTGCCATCAGGAGAAATCCCTCATGTCACAGTCGGTGAAGTCGTCTCAGGTGCAATCCACGCTTGCGACAATCCGGGCTAACCTCTCGGCCGACGGGCTGGAACTGGATCAACTTGCTGCACGCATGCGTTTGAACGGCCCCGAAGCCGACCGGACACGGCAGATTCCAGATGCGGTTTGTGCGCCCTCGGACGTACCTGCGCTGAACCTGAATCTCGTTCCGGCCGCGTACGGAGGTTGCATGGACGTGCAATCACTGATGTCGCGCGCCACACTGATGGAATATCTCGGGTACGCCGACGCGGCACTAGCGCTCGCGCTGCCCGGCCCCGGCCTCGCAATGCCGCCCGTCCTCGCACTTGGTAGCGGCGAGCAACAGGCCCGCTTCTTCGAACGATTTCGCAGCGACACACCGCGTTGGGGTGCGTTCGCCATTACAGAGCCCGACTGCGGCTCGGATGCGACCGCTATGCGCACCACCGCTCGCAAGACGGCGCGCGGCTGGGTGCTGAACGGGACCAAGTGCTTTATCACCAACGGCGCACGCGCGGACGATGTGATCACGTTCGCCACCATCAATCGGCACGCTGGTCGTTTCGGTGTTCGAGCGTTCCACGTCGATCGCAATATCCCGGGCTTCTCTGTCGATCGCGTCGAGCAAATGGTCGGCCTGCGCGCCAGTCAGCTCGCGGTTCTCTCCTACAACGACTGCGAAGTACCAGACGACGCGCTTCTCAGACGCGGTGACGAAAAGCCTCTCAACGACGCGTTTTCGGGCGCACAACACGCATGGGACTACTTCCGCCCCCTACTTTCCGCGGTCACGGTCGGCGCATGTCAACGAGTACGCGACGATCTCGCGGCCTACTTCGACGCAGGCGGACATCCTGTGAATCAACGCCATCGCACTGCCGACGTGAACGAAGCTCTGCTCGATATCGATCGGCAAATCGCTACAGCCCAGTTGCTCTGCCGACACGCGGCGTGGAAAACAGATCAAGGAATGGCCACGTCGGTGGACGCGTCAATGGCCAAGGCGTACGCGTCACAAGTAGCCGCCCGCATCACCCGAGCTGCAATCGATCTCGCCGGCCTTGATGGTATCGCTGCCTTTCCGTCGCTTGAGCAAAGCTATCGGGATGCAAAGGCCTTCGACATCATGGAAGGCACCGGCGACCTGCAGCGGCTCATGATTGCTCGCTCCACACTCCGCTCGGCTTCTCTTCCCTGGGAGGTCATCTCTCCCGCGCCGCACCGCTCTACAGAAGCGCACCCATCCTGAACCCGTCCGAAATTCGCACTGGAGATCGTTCATGGCAACCCATCCCGTTTCCCCCAGTTCCGCTGGCGTGTCCGAGACAGTGAAATCCTGCTTGCTGTCGGTCCTTGGTAGCACCCTAAGCACCGATCTCATCGTAGATGACACCAACCTCTTCGATGTCGGCGTGGATTCGATGAATATGACGGACTTGCTGCTGCAACTCGAACAGCGCTTCGGCTTCACGCTAGCACCCGAGGATCTCTCCGCCGATCTGTTCCTGCGTTTCGGCAATCTCGTCTCGTTCGTCGAATCCCATGCGTCCTGCGACTAACCTCACTGGCGCCGAGCCGCGCATTGTCGCCTCGGCGCGATACATTCCGCTGCACGATGTCCCGGCCAATGCACATATCGAACCATTCATGGTGTCGGGTGGGTCCGAACGAGAGGACGTGATGCAAGCAGTCTATGCCGATACGCTGCGGTGGCGCGACCGTGGTGCCCCATTCGGCGTGGCCGGTATTCCGTTGCCGCAAGTATCACGGGCTACTGAGAACCGGGTCGCTGTGGAATCCGACCAGACATTGTCCGACATGGCACTTGCCACAGTGCGAACGCTGCTTGACTCGTCGTCTCAGGTCGAGGCGCTCACCCCCGATCAAATCATCGTCTGCACAACGAGCTTCGAGCATGATCTGGCATTGTCGTGTGCCTGCCGCCTCCACAGCGAGCTTGGATCAGGCCGAGCCCCGCTGGCGGTCGGCCAGCTTCAAGGCGTGTCGTTCCTGATAGCGTTGGAGATTGCCGTGGCGATGATGGCCGCTGACATCCGACTGAATACCGTCGTGATTGTCGCCGCGGAGCGCTGGCGCCGGCCATTCCCACGTCGGATAGGTGCGCAGATCGACATGGGCGATGGGGCCGCTGCCGTACTGATCGCGAGACACCCCGGCCCCGGATGGCGGATAAGCGGGCTCACGGTACGGACGCCCGTAATCCCACCTCTCGCAAGCGAGCGCGAACTCATCTACACATCGACCCTCACGGATGTCATTGGCGAGACGTGCGCAAGCGCGGGTTTTCAACCTGGCAATGTCGACTGGGTACTTCCTGCGCCAGTCGACACTCATCTGGCTCACGAAATCCACACGCGCTGTGGATTGCGGCCCGAACGTGCCTGCCGCATATGCATGGACGCGCCCGGCCATTTCTGCGCAGCCGACACGCCCGCGCGACTCGACGCGCTGCTGCAATCGATCAACCCTAACGAGGGACAACATGCCCTCGTTTGGTCTGCCGGTTTCCAAGGGCAGGCCGGTTGCGCTCTCCTTGAATTTCGTCGAGGTGGATCATGATTGCGTCGCAACAAGCCGGCTCCCTTTCTCTATCTGGCATCGCGTTCAGCCTGCCAGATCGGACTGTGGATGCGCATCGCTGGGCGGAGCGCTGTGGTCAGCCGTCGACTCGTGCGCGGCACTGATCGAAAACGGCGTAACGCAGTTCCACGACGCAGCTGGCGAATCGCCCGTGACACTTGCCGTCGACGCTATATCGTCCCTGCTGCGCAACACCAGAACAGCACCCGAAACGATCGATGCGTTCGTATACACGCACACGATTCAGACCAGTGTTATCGCACCACCCGCGAGTACTACGCAACAGATCCAGTCCCAAATGAATCTGAACCGTGCACTGGCATTTTCAGTCACGCAACAGCACTGCGTCTCACCAATGGCCGCGATCCGTGTGTTGCAGGCGCTCGCCTCGCGACAACTCACCATCCGGCGAGCGATTGTGGTCTGCGCCGACGTGATTGGTTCCCACTGCGACCGGCTGCGGGCAATCCAGGATCTTGCGCTCCATAGCGACGGTGCCTGTGCGCTGCTGCTCGAACGAGGCGGCCACCGAAATGCCATCGCGGGCTTGCACTTGTATACAGACGGACGATCCTTCCGCGGTACGGACGAGGATCTGCAGCCGGTTCCCGACGATCGATACTACTGGTCTGCGTTCACGACCATGCGTGCAGCCATTCAGCAAGCGGGCATCACGACACGCGAGATTAGCCACGTACTGCCTCACCACGCCAATCTTCCGGGCTGGTCCAGGCTAATGGCAATGCTAGCCATCCCTCGCGATCGGCTCTTCACGGCGAACTTTGCGCCGATCGGCCACGTCTTTGGCGCCGATCCCTTCATTAACTTCCAGACATGTTCGAACCGGGAACCGGGCGGTTGCTCGCTGCTGTTCTCATGTGGCCTGGCAGGGTGCTTTGGTGCGATGGTGGTCCGCCACTGATTAGCCCATCGATTTCCTTTCAACGCTCGACATTCGATCCGGATACCGTCATGAGAAACATACTCGACCTCGTGGAAGCGGCAGCAAACCGCACACCTGATGCGGAAGCGCTCGTCTGCGGTTCCGCCCGCATACGCTACCAAGATCTGGCTCTACGCGCGCGCGGTATGGGCGACGCGCTCCACGCACTTGGGTTCACAGCCGGCGCGCGCATTGCGATCTATCTGGACAAACGTGTCGAGACGGTCGTGTCGATGCTGGGTGCCGCCGCCGCGCAATGTGTGTTCGTTCCCATCAATCCGCTCCTCAAACCCCAGCAGGTCGCTCACATCCTGCACGACTCCGGTGCCGATTGCCTGATTACCAGCGCGCTGCGCGCGCGGGTCCTTGACGAACATGGTCTTACGGGCGTTTCCTACACGATCATCGTGGACGATGCCGGCTCCGCAAGCCGACATCTCCGAACAACAACGCACGTTCAAAGCTGGCCCGAGTCCGCAATCGGAAATCGCACGGAACGCGATAGTGACAATCCACCGCAATCACCGGCGTCGGCCAATGTCGACACGGATCTGGCCGCCATTCTCTACACATCAGGCTCGACTGGATTGCCGAAAGGTGTGATGCTGAGCCACCGCAACCTGCTCGAAGGTGCCTGGAGCGTTGCTCACTATCTGAACCACGCCTCTTCCGATCGAATCCTCGCCGCCCTGCCGCTCAGTTTCGATGCTGGCCTGAGTCAGCTCACATCTACCTGGGCGGCGGGAGCCACCGCCGTGCTCATCAACTATTTGGCACCGCAAGACGTCATCGATGCCTGCGCGAGCGAACGCATTACGGCGATCACGGGCGTACCGCCCTTGTGGATGCAATTGACCCGTGCGGCTTGGCCCGAGCCCGCACGCCGGAAGCTGCGCTACTTCGCGAATACCGGCGGCAAGCTGCCGGCGCCCGTCTTGCAGCAACTCCGGGCATTGTTTCCGCAGGCCGAACCCTTTCTAATGTATGGCCTGACCGAGGCATTTCGCTCCACGTTTCTCGACCCCTCAGAGGTCGATCGTCGCCCCGATTCCATCGGGAAAGCCGTACCTAACGCCCGAATTCTGGTCGTTCGCGATGATGGCTCGCCTTGTGGACCGGACGAAATCGGAGAACTCGTCCATGTCGGAGCCTGCGTCACGCTCGGTTATTGGAATGACGCGACACGCACTGCCCAGCGCTATCGACCTTCGCCCGAGCTGAAACCCGGTGGCGCGCCGCGAGATCGTGCTGTCTGGTCAGGCGACCTGGTACGGCGAGATGCAGAAGGATTCCTGTACTTCGTCGCACGCAACGACGCCCAAATCAAGAGTTCTGGTTATCGCATCAGCCCGGAAGAGATCGAAGAAGTCGTTCACGACAGTGGCCTTGTCATGGAAGCGGTTGCCTTCGGCATCCCTGACGATGAACTTGGCGAAGCGATCGTCCTGTTGGTCGTGCCGGTAGCCACGTGCTTCGATGCTCAAACGCTTCAGGCTTGGTGTGTGGAACATCTGCCGCGCTACATGGTGCCACAGCGCATCGTGGTCCGCGAGACAGTTCCGCGCAACCCCAACGAGAAATTCGATCGAGCCGCATTGCGCGCCGCCTTCTCGAGCTCTGACGCCGCCTCCGAAGTGAGGCAGTCGTGAACGGGCTGTTTGGGGAGCACAACGGCGTCCTCACCATCGGCGGCGTCGAGATCAATCGCCTGGCCGATCGTGCAGGGCGCACGCCGTTCTTCGCTTATGATCGCGCAACGCTCGACCAGCGTGTATGCACGCTGCGCGACACGCTGCCAGCCGGTATCGACCTACATTACTCGATCAAGGTGAACCCGATGCCCGCGGTCGTCCATCACCTCGCGCCACAGATGGACGGGTTCGACGTGGCATCGGCCAACGAGATGGCACTTGCGCTAAACGCGGGCATGCCCGCAGAACTGATCGGCTTCGCCGGCCCCGGAAAGAGCCGCGACGACTTGCGTCGCGCCGTCGCAAGCGGTGTCAACATTCACCTCGAGTCGATTACTCAGCTGCACCTCGTGACAGCACTTGGCTGGGAGCTCGGCGTTCAGCCCAAGGTCGCTATTCGAGTCAACCCGGACTTTCGCGTCGATCACAGCGGCATGCGCATGGGTGGGGGCGGCACCCCTTTTGGGATCGATGCGGAGCAAGTACCCGAGCTACTTCGCGAGTTCGATGCCCGAGAAGTATCGTTGGCCGGCTTTCATATTTTTTGGGGATCCCAGTGTCTACACGCCCCGACCGTCATCGAAGCTCAACGGAAGAGTGCGGATCTGATCGTCAGATTGGCCAGTGACTTGTCGGTCGCGCCGCAATACGTGAACTTCGGAGGCGGTTTCGGCATCCCCTATTTCGCGGGTGAAACACCACTTGACCTCGCTGCGGTCACCGATGCCATGCACGATTGGCTCGGCGTATTCCGCGGTCGCTTACCGGACACGCGCGCGATCTTGGAATTTGGGCGATATTTGGTCGGGGAAGCCGGCATCTATGTCTGCCGAGTGATCGATCGCAAGGTATCCCGAGACCGAACATTCTTGATCACCGATGGCGGCCTGCACCACCATCTGGCTGCATCGGGAAACTTCGGGCAGATCCTGCGCCGCAATTTTCCGGTCGCCATCGGGAATCGCCAAACACAAGCCCCTACGGAGCGTTGCCACATCGTCGGATGCCTGTGCACGCCGCTCGACCGGATCGCCGACGACGTGCTGCTTCCCGAGGCTCGCATTGGGGACTTTGTGGTCGTATTCCAATCAGGTGCATATGGACGCTCGGCCAGCCCTAGGGACTTTCTCGGCCACCCTGATGCGATCGAGATGCTCGTCTGACCACCCTCGTCCTTTGTGGAGGATTGTGATGTTCTCCCCCGACTCCTTCCCGCCAGGGCCCGCTCCGGTGCCGTGGGCACTGACCGATGATCAACGCAACCTCTATATCGCGAGCCAACGCTTCGCGCGCAACCGACTGGAGCCTTTGCTTGCCGGTTCACCCAGCGTAGCAGCGTGGCAAGAAACCGTCAGACTCGCTGCCGCAACACTTGATCTTGGAGCAATGGTCCTACCCGAGGAACACGGCGGCCTGGGAATCGACCGTCACGGCCTGGCACTTGTTGTCGAAGCGCTCGCCGCCGGACCACTTGAGCGTGCATTGGAGTTGACGCTGACAGCACCCGCGCTCATGGTGCTCCGGATGCACAATGCACTCGGTCCAGTTCTGGCTCGGCCGGTTCAGGCGTATTTCGACGGCACAACAGCGATCGCATTGTCCGTGCCCGGCATCGACAACGCAACAATATGGCAACTCGGTCCACTGGGCGACGCTGTGACCCTTACCATGCGGATAGATGAGAAGCAGCGCCTCCTCCTCACCGAGCGCCCACGTGATCAGCGACCTTCGAGATCGACAGGCATCGCCACGCTCGGCACCCTCGTGTTGGAGCAATTGCATTCCGACGAAGCCGCGGCCGAAACACCCCTCGCCGTGATTGCGCGAGCCGACAGCGATAGCGTTCCTCCCGCGCAAACGTACATGACGGAAATCGGCCTCTATCTCGCTGCACTCTTGACGGGCGCCATGCAACATAGCGTCCGGTTCGCGTTCGATTACGCGACGACTCGCCAAGCGTTCCGAAAGCCGTTAGCAAGCTACCAGCTCGTCGCGGCGCGATTATCCGACATGCTGATCGTCACCCATGGCACCCACCTGTTTTTGCAGGCAGTAAGTACGGCTCGCCCGTCGGCGCCGGTCCCGCTGGTCCGTCAGTTACTGCGACACGTCGCGGCCGAGTCGGTCAACGTCAGTCGCGAATTCGTGCAGCTTTGCGGCGGCCATGGTTATGTTGAAGGGCTCCCGCCGGCAGCCCGCTTCCAGACGGGCCACTGGTTTGCCTTCCTGCTGCAGCGCATCGACACAGCGCTCGGCTGGCTCGCGGAGCCGCGGATGGCGAATGAGGAGGTCGACGGATGAATGGCCGCGCCCCTACGGATGGCACGCCTCAGCCCTCAATGGACAACGCTGCATCGCATGCAACGTCCTCTACTTTCTGGCTACGCGAACCAGGGCTGAATGACATCGACGACATCGTCGCCTGGCTCGCCCAGCCGACCATCAGCCGGTGGTTCGACTTCGGGCTCGGCCGCCAAACCCTACCCGCATTGGCGGTGCAAGCAATGGTCCATAGCAGACAGCATCGAATACGCGTATTCGGTTCGGTCGGCTATACAGTGCCGAGCGGTATAGTCGCCGTCAATGATGTCACGCATCGCTTCGCGGTGGGCTCATTCTGGATCCTTCGCGACCGGTTGCGGCCAACCTGCGTCAATATGGCTTTCAACGCAGCGACATACCTCCTTCATGAAGCGTTCGTCCGGGATCGGCTGCGGTGCATCACTGCATGGGCTGTCGACTGCAATGTTCCGTCGCAACGTCTGCTCGCGCGCCTGGGTTTTCGTCTGATCGGACAGCAACGGGACTGCCATCTCGTCGATGGCATGCGCGTCGGGCGGCTCCTTTACGACCTGCTGCCCGACGACCTCGCGCTACCACGCGCACCATGAATACACCTGTGATCACGGCACTTGCCAGCTATGTGCCGCACACAGTCGCTGTACAGCGTGAGCGCGGAATCGAGCCGACGCTCAGTGCTCCGATGCGGTCCGGTTGGCACGCTTGGGTCGCGTCGTGGCAAGCGGATTACGCCCCCCACCCCACAAAGAATGCGGCTGCAACCGGACGCGCTGCAGCCGACACAGCGCCGGACGAATTTCGCTGTGTGCCCGTTGAGCGCGATACCGATCTGTCCGGGCTCGCCGCGAAAGTGGCGCAGACAATATGTGCTGCGCGGCCAGCCAATGCAACGCCGATCGATATTGCAATGTTCTGTCACAGTAGCCTCAACGAGCATGTGTCCACAACGATCGCTGGACGCCTGCGTGCAGTAATTGGCACACCCTGCTTTCCATTCTCGGTCTCGCAACAGCAGGGGGCTTCCGCGTTCACGGCACTCCAACTGGCGAGTGATCTGCTGATTGCGGAGCCCGAAATCCACACCATCTTGATCGTCGCAGCTGAAAAGTGGTGTCCACCGTTTTCGCGATGGACGGATCAGGGAATTGTGCAGGGCGATGCAGCCGGTGCCATCCTCATGGAACGCTCCAGACCCGCGTCTTGCGGACTGGTTGTGATCGACGCACGCGCCAGCCGCTTCCACCGGTTCGCGACACCCGCCGCGCTCTCAAGCCTAGATATCCGCACAGATTGGGTTCCGGCGCTGCAATCGACGATCGACGCGATACTGCGCCGGCACGCGCTTCAACCGAACGACCTTGGCACCGTCGTGGGAGCAGGAATAGATCCGCAACTTGATGAGGCTATTTGCCGACATCTCAGTCGCCGTGTCGTTGAATTTTCCGACCGCCACCGCGCCCATCTAGGCGCAGCCGAACCTATCGTGCGGCTCGCCAACGCACTCGAATCTCACGACCTGTCAGTGTGCGTTCGAATCCTGACGTGGGGCGTCGGCCTGGGCGGTTTCGTCGGTTGCGCACTGTTCGAATCGCATGGCAGGCCGCACTTATATCTCAACCCGTCATGAGCGCTTCTATTGGGATCGTCCATACCGCTTACTATCTGCCTGAGCCGGCCGAGGATGTCCGCAGTTGGGCCCAACGAACCAAGCAGTCCGTCGAGACCGTCAAACACCTCGAAGAAGCGGGGGTGCGCTCGTTCTATGACGCTCGGGGACAGACTGCGCTTTCGCTCGCCGCGAACGCCATCCAATCGCTCGTTCGTGCGACCCATCTTGCTCCCGACACGATCGACTTTCTCGTCTACGTTCATACGCTTCAGGGCAGCGTCGCCCCTCCGCCGCTATCCCTGCCACGCCTGCTATGCGAACACTTTGGTTTCGAGCAGGCAGAGGCATTCTCGTTTGCGCAACAGCATTGCGCCTCATCACTGGGCGCGCTACGAATCATTCGCGCGATGTTTTCCGCCCGTCCAGCTATCAACCGCGGCCTGCTGGTCGGCGCAGACGTCATGCCCCTCGCAAGCGATCGGTCAATAGCCGGGGCCGGATTGCTCAGCGACGGCGCATGTGCCGTGCTCGTCGAACGCAATGCCTCGATCAATCGATTGATCTCGCTGGCCTTTCACGCGAGTGGAGAAGGTTGGCTAGGCACACTGGGAGAAGATGAATCGCGTTTCGCAGCTCAGTACTTCTTTGCGGCGCGTCGACTCGCGACGCAAACGAGCGCTGAGGCGAATGTGCCCCTAGCTGAAATTCAGCGCATCTTGCCTTCCCATCTTGATCTGCCAACCTGGCGCCGAACTACCGCATCGCTCGGTCTTCCAGCACGATGCCTGTTTACTGACAACTTTGCTCGCGTCGCGCATGTGACGGTCAGCGATCCATTCATCAATCTCGCCGACTGCGATGATCTGGTTCCCGGTAAGCCTTTCCTGCTATGCGCCCGCGGAGTGGGAGGATTTTCCGCGGCGGCACTCTTCGTTCGCTAACAGGATCGTTGAGTTCAGGAAATTTCGCCGATGGCGCGGCACACGATCGCTAAATACGTCGCAATATCGCTCCCGTTCCGGTCGGCGATTTTTAAAAATAAAATCGCGTATTTAATTATCACAATATATTGAATGACGTTCCGATTCCAACC